>NZ_JBJJBV010000172.1:0-14931 GCF_045446735.1 Nocardiopsis protaetiae | reverse complement strand
CCGCAGGTCAAAGCGCGTTCGCCGCTACGCGGCCGACCCCGCCCCCGCCGCTGTCCAGCCCTCGCCCCTGCCCCCGCCTCGGCCCCGGCCGTCCGCCGCAGTTCGGGGCCGCGAGCTGGCTCCGCCCCGGGAGGAGTTCCCGGCCGACGAGATCCCGCTCGTCCGCCCGTACTACGCCGCCCACGAGCGCCGCACCGCCCACGAACGCGGCACCGCCCGCCGCACGCAGGCCCCGCGCCCGGCGGCCACCGCCGACGAACACGAACTCGCTAGCATCCAGGAGCAGGCCCTCGCCCGCCTGCGCGGCTGGACCAGCCCGAACACCTCGCACCCCCAGGCACATGCGGCCGTCGCTCCGCCTCCCCGGAGCACGCGGCCCGCCCCGGCGGCCGCCACCCCGGGCGCGCACATCCCGCGACCGCGATCCGCCCCGGTGGGGGACCTCCTCGCCGCAGACCCCGGACCCCCGGCCCGCCCGGCCGCCAAGCACCGCCGCACCACTCCCACTCCCACCCACATCTCCAGGCCCGGGACCTCGGAGGATTTCGGGGAACTGGCGGCCGTCACCCGCCGGTGGCTCGCGCAGCAGGAGCGACGGGAGGTGCGGGTGTGAAGCGCGCACCGAGCAAGAAGATCTGGGGTCATCGCGTCTACAAGGGACACCTGGCCCGGCTCACCGCCGTGCGCCATGACCTGGTCAGGGATCTCGCGGGGTTCGATTCCGACCTGACCGAAACGCTCGTGCTCTGCGGCAGCGAGCTGTTCGCCAACGCGGTCAAGTACACGGCCTCGGGGGAGCGCGGCGGCCGCGTCGTCCGCACCCTGTGGACGGACGAGGGCGGCGGGGTCCGCCTCGGGTTCACCGACGAGGGCTGCGGCGGCACGTTCCCGGAGATCCCCCGGGCCCGCAGCGCCGAGGAATGGGACTGGGCGGAGGGGCAGCGCGGGTTGCTGCTTGTCCAAGAGTTGTCCACAGGCTGGGGATATCTTCCGCTGTGCCCGTGGGGCGACCTCGGCCACCACATCTGGGCCACCTTCAGCCCCACCCGCACCGCCTGACCCCGGCCGCCCGATGATGGGGGACGCCGCCCGCCCGGGCCGCGTCCCCCCGGACGTCGGGGGTGTCGGCGCCGGGGCCGATACCTGCTCCATGAACCCCCGGAACCCTGCCCCGGCCCGGCCCGGCCTCGCCGCGCCCCGTCCCGTCCCACCCGCCGCCTCTGCCGCAGGGGGTTGCCCCTCCCGGAGCCCTCGCCACAGCCGGAAGGCATCGCACCTCCCCCACGCCTTGGGGGCAGGCCGGGGTGGTGTTCCCTGCCTGGCCGCGGGGGTTGCCCACTTGTGCGGGTCCTCGTCCTGGGGGATTGCCGTGGGCGGCCTCCTTTTTGTGCCCGGGATCAGCTTTTGCGCCCGGGGTGGGCGGGTGGGTGTGGTGTTAACGCTGTGGGGTGTGGGGGTGGTCTTGTTCGGGGTCGTGGCCCTGGCGGGTGCGCGGGGAACGGTTTCTCCGGCTCCAGGGGGTTACCCACCTGACCTGGGGCCTTAGCCACAGCCCGGTCACACCCGTGGCCACCCCCGCCGCAGGGGGTGGGGGCGGCAGGAGGCCTCCCGCCCTGGCCCCGGGGGGTTTCCCACCCGTCTGGGACCTCAGCCACAGCCCGTCCCCTCCTGAAACCCTCAGCCCCAGCCGGAGAGCGTTGTGCCTCCCCCGCCGCAGGGGGTGAGGGCCGCGGGAGGCTTCCCGCTCCGACCCCGGGGGGTTTCGGTAGAGCGGGACTGGACCCCGGCCCCAGGGGGTGAGACAGCAAGAGCAGGTTTCCAGAACAGCAACCATCTGCGGAGGGCGGTCTGGAGGTCCGCTCTCGGTCGCGTTGGTCTCCACGGGTCACCCCCTGGGAACGTACAGACCCGGGCTGGGCGCGGAGCCGTCCCCACGGTACGACGCCCGGCAGACCAAAGAGACGTATGCGTTCGATGCACGTCCCCGGTGGTGGGGGTGTTGCTTTTCCAGGGGACGGGTCGGGGCACAGCGCACATCCCCGACCACACAGGTCCACGGAAAGACGCTCCGACTGTGAAGCCGCGGTTGCACAGACCTCGCTTGAAAGCCCAACCACAGACGTAGTAACCCCAGCCCCAATGTCAGCCGGCCCCAAAGGCCAGCAGCAGCTTTCGGGCGGCCCGGTCGATCTCGGCGACCGTCACTGTCACCACCTCACCCACCGCAGGGCGCCCCGCCCCCTCGGGGGAGGGGAGCAGGCCCTCGACGGCCTCCGCCACCCGGACGAGAACCCCGAACGGGATCTCCTTGACTACTTCACCCCGCAGCCGGTCCCCGGCGGTGGTCCGGTCCGCGAACGTCTGGAAGGGGTCTGGCAGGGTGTCGCGCAGCGACAGGCGTGCCTCGCCGTTCGACGTGTCGAAGTGGACGAAACGGCAGGTCACCCGCTGTCCCACCCGCACCACCTCCGCCGGGTCCTCGAACCACGACCACGCCAGTTCGGGGATGGTGATGAAGCCGACGCCGGGGAAGGCGGGGTGCGGTGGACCGTCGTCCAGGGCCACGAACACGCCGAAGTTCCGGATCTCGGTAACGGTGCCGCTCAGCAGCGCACCGGGGGAGAGGGTGGAGAGGAACACCCACAGCCCGGGGTGCTCGGCGGCGGCCGCGGACAGGCGGATGCGGTCCCGGTGGAGGGACTGGGCGGTGACGGCGGCGGTGACCCGCCGCCCGGGTTCGGCCTTTGGGCGTTCGCGGGAGAAATCCCAGGTCAGATCGAGTGGGCCGATCTCGCCTAGAGGGCCTTCGGGGAAGTGGTCAAGTTTGACCACCCAGGTTCCGGGCCGTGGCACCTCGACCACGGTCCCGGCCAGCACGTCTCCTACGTGCACCCCGCCGGGCAGGCCGTCAACTGCCATGAACCGTCCTTTTGCGTACGGGCTCCGGACCTGCTTCTTTGTGTACGGACCCCGGACCTGCCTCTTTGTGTACGGACCCCGGATCCACCATGAGCCCCACGCCACCCCTGCCCACGGCCGACGCACCGGCACCCGGAACGCCGGTCAGCGCGGGCCGCCGGTCACGGCAAGGGAGTGCGCTCATCCTGCCGCCGCCGTACGGCACCACGGCCCGGGGCACAGAGGGTATCTGCGGCCGTCACCCTCTGGGGCGGGGGTGGTGGTTCTTCCTTCGGACACCCTCTGGGGTCGGGGAGGGCGATCGGGGCCGGGGTTTCGCCCCCTGGGGCGGGGGGTTGTGGTTCTTCCTCCCGACACCCCCTGTGTCTAGGGAGGGCAGTGGAAGCGGGGGTTACCCCGTCTGTGGTCGGGCTTTCAAGCGAGGTCTGTGCAACCGCGGCTTCACAGTCGGAGCGTCTTTCCGTGGACCTGTGTGGCCGGGGATGTGCGCTGTGCCCCGACCCGTCCCCGGGAAACACCCCCACCACCCGGGACGTGCATCCAACGCGTACGCCTCTGTGGTCTGCCGGGCCTCGTACCGTGGGGACGGCTCCGCGCCCAGCCCGGGTCTGTACGTTCCCAAGGGGTGACCCGTGGAGACCAACGCGACCGAGAGCGGACCTTCACACCGCCCTCCGCAGATGGTTGCTGTCCTGGAAACCTGCTCTTGCTGTCTCACCCCCTGGGGCCGGGGTCCCGTCCCGCTCTACCGAAACCCCCTGGGGCCGGGGCGGGAGGCCTCCTGCCGCCGTCACCCCCTGCGGCGGGGGAGGCACAACGCCCTCCGGCTATGGCTAAGGCCCCGGGCAGGTGACCGGGCTGTGGCTGAGGCCCCGGGCAGGGGGGAAACCCCCTGGGGTCGGGGCCAGAGGCCTCCTACTACCGTCACCCCCTGCGGCGGGAGCGGCCACGGATGTGGCCGGGCTGGGGCTGAGGACCCCGGGGAAGGTGGGCAACCCCCCGGGGCCAGGGCCGGAGGCCTCCTGCCTCCCCCACCCCCTGCGGCGGAGGCGGCCAGGAAGGTGACCGGGCTGGGGCTGAGGACCCCGGGAAAGGTGGGTAACCCCCTGCGGCGGGGAAAGCGCGACGCCCTCCGGCCGTGGCTGAGGCCTCCGGACAGGTGGGAAACCCCCTGGAGCCGGAGGAACCGTTCCCCGCATACCCGTCAGGGTCGCGGCCCCGAACAGACCACCCCCGCACCCCACAGCGTTGACACCACACACGCACCTGCCCACCGGCGGGGGCCTGGGGCCCCAAACAGGCGGCAACCCCCCGGAGCCGGGACCAGGGCCGGAAGCCTCCCACAGCCGTCACCCCCTGCGGCGGGGGAGGCGCGACGCTCTCCGGCTGTGGTGAGGGCTCCAGGCCGAGGGACAGGATGTGGCCAGGGCCCCGGGGAAGGCGGAAACCCCCTGGGGTCGGGGCGGGAGGCCGCGTGTGGTCGTGACCCTCTGGGGCGGGGGAGACGCGATGCCCTCCGGTCGGGGCTGAGGGCCTCGGGAGGGGGTGACCCCCTGGAGCGGGAGGAACCGTTCCCCGCACACCCGTCAGGGCCGCGGCCCCGGACAGACCGCCCCCGCACCCCACAGCGTTAACACCGCACACCTGCCCGCCCTCCGGCTTGTGGTGAGGGGTCCGGGGGAGGCGGCCCCTGGGAGCCGGTGTGGCCACGTGGGGCACTCCTTATATAAGGGGTGCCCCGCACAGGTCCCGTCATCGGTTCACGGGATGAAGGAGGCGCGCCCACCTCCCCAGCGGACGCGCCTCCCCGGGGCGCCGGGACGGCGCCCCCGTCGCCGGGCGGCGCGGACCGCCCCTCGGGGCCAGATGGTCCGCGGTCGTCGCCCGGCGGGGCCGACCCGGTCCGTCCCCTCGGCGGAACCCGGTCGGCCCTTTCGCCCGGCACCGGGCCCAGCCCCCCTCCAGGCGGGCCGCACAGTGTCGGGCCGACCGCCCGGCGCCGGGCCCAGCCCCCCTCAAGGCGGGCCGCGCGGCGCCGGGCGGCGTTCATGTGGTCACGGCGACCGACCCCCCAACCGGTCGATCAGTGACAGCGCCGCCTGGTGGGCGGCGGGCAGCGGCGTCGCCCAGACGGCCGCGCCGTGCTCCCAGCCCGGGCCGCTGCGCAGCCGGTCGAGTTCGCCGTCCAGGCCGGGTTCGTCCGGGGCCAGGATCGCGATCCGCCCCCGACCCAGCACGCAGACGGACTCCCCGCGGGTGAAGAACCGGGACAGCTCGTAGGCGAGCACGATCATCCGCGCCGCCCGCCGCCACGGGTCCAGTGCCGGGTCGAGCCGCACCACGACCAGCCGGTGCCCCACCCCGTCCGTGTTCCGGTAGAGCTCGCCCAGCCGGGTCCGCAGGTATTCGACGGTGCCCAGCCCGGTGAGCGGGTCCAGGCAGGTCTCGGTGTCCCGCCCCGCCTCGGCCCAGCCCTCGGCCAGCGCCCGGACCAGTTCGAGGGGAGGATCGCACCACCCGGCGACCTCGGTGAACGCCGCCAGGTCGGTCAGGCTCTCGCCGACCCCCGTCCCGGCGCGCGCCCGGGCCTGGCCCAGCCGCGCGCAGGCCTCCGGCAGGTCCCCGCCGGTGAGGAACGCCGCGCACACCAGGTCCACGGTCGGCGTCCACCACTCCTCGGGTGCCGTCCAGCCGGTCTCCCGGCTCCTGCGTTCCCACGGGGCGCGCAGCCCGCGCACCGCCACGGTGTCCGTCTCGGCCATGCTCTCCTCCCCTCTCGGCGCGCGGTCGGGCTCGTGCCCCCGCAACAGGCCCTTCCGCGCGCCCTCACCCTGATTACGGAGATCGGTGGCGGCCATGACGCGGATACGAGATATTTCTTTGACGTGTTTTTTCGCCGGCCGGGAACCCCCTTCCTTCGGCCCCCCGCCCACACGTGGACCCCCACATGAGAACCACCCACACGAGAACACGTGAGCACGTGAACCACCCACACGAGAAAGGGACGTCCGGGTGTCCGACGCCGAGCCAGACCACACCGAGGTACTGACGGGTGACGCCGAGTACATACGCCGTGTGCGGGAGGGAGAGACCTCCGCATACGCCGTTCTGTACGAACGCCATGCCGCCTGCGCCCGCGGCCTGGCCCGGCAGCTGCTGCGCGGGGACGCCGAGGTCGAGGACGCGGTCGCCGAGGCGTTCACCCGGGTGCTCAGCGTCATCCAGCGCGGCAAGGGCCCCACGGACTCGTTCCGGCCCTACCTGCTCACGGCGGTCCGCAACGCCGCCTACGACCGAGGCCGCGGGGAGAAGCGCCAGGTCGTCACCGACGACATGGAGAGCCTGGACCCGGGCGTCCCCTTCGTCGACCCCGCCCTGGAGGGCCTGGAGCGCTCGCTGATCGCCCGCGCCTTCCTCTCCCTGCCCGAACGCTGGCAGGCGGTGCTGTGGCACACCGAGATCGAGGGCGTCAAGCCCGCGGAGGCCGCCGCGATCCTGGGCCTGAACGCGAACGGTGTCGCGGCCCTGGCCTACCGGGCCCGGGAGGGCCTGCGCCAGGCCTACCTCCAGATGCACCTGGCCGGCGGCACCGTCGCCGAGGCCTGCCGCCCCACGGTGGGCCTGCTCGGCGGGTACGTCCGGGGCGGCCTGGCCAAGCGCGACACCGCCAAGGTCGACAAGCACCTGGACGGCTGCGCGGACTGCCGCGAGGTGTACGCGGAGCTGATGGACGTCAACGTCGGCCTGCGCGGGGTGGTCCTGCCCCTGGTGGTCGGCGTCGGAGCCACCGGCTACCTGGCGCTCACCCCGGGCGGTGCGGCCACGGGCGCCTGGTGGAGCCGGATGTCGCGCCGCCAGCAGCAGGTGACTGCGGGCGGTGTCGCCGCGGCCGGGGTGGCGGTCGCGGTCGCCCTGGCCCTGGTGGGCGGCCAGACCCCGATCCCGCCGCCGAACGAGGCGGCCCCGGCGGAGGTGCCGCCGGTGCTGCCGCCCGCCGCCGCCCCCGACCCGGACGCCCCGCCGGAGGCGCCCCGGCAGCCGGGCGCCCCGCCCGCCGACACCCCGGCGGCGGACCCGCCGGCCCGCGACCCGCAGGCCCCCCGGTCCCCGCAGTCCCCGCCGCGCCCGGGGGAGCCCGCCCCGGCGGTGCCGCCCGCGGACATCCCGGACGAGGAGGTCCCGGCCGAGGAGGCGCCCGCGGCGCTGTTCGCGGTGGGCATCGACCCGGTGGGCGCGCTGGTCCCGGGCGGCTCCGGGATCATGGTCCTGGACGTGCGCAACCTGGGCGCGCCCACGCTCGCCGACGTCGTCGCCCTGATCACCCTGCCCCCCGGCGTGGAGATGGTCTCCTCGGGCGGCGCGGGCAACGCGGTGCGCATGGCCGACGGCGAGGGCGACTGGAGCTGCGCGGCGGGCTCGGGCGGCGGCGAGTGCGTGCGCCCGGAGATGGCCGCGGGCGAGAACAGCACCTACTTCTTCGACGTGACCGTGGCCCCGGACGCCCAGCTCGACGTGCCCGCCTCGGCGACGGTGTCGTCGGGTGAGGTGAGCGCGGCCGCCACCGGCGAGCGCGGCGTGTCCGCGGAGGGTGTGCCCGCCCGGTACGCGACGGCGGGCCGGGTGACGGTGGAGAGCGTCGGCAACTCCCTGATGACCTGTACCGAGCCGGAGGACCCCAAGTGGCCCTGGCCGTGGTGGGGCCGCCCGGAGGCGCCCGAGGCCGGGCCGGAGCCCGAGCCCGGGCCGCCGCAGGCCCCGGTCTCCCCGGAGGAGGACGCCGACCTGTCCCGCGCCCCCCACACCCCCGGCGCCCCCCGCGACCCGGACCCGACCGTCCCCGGCCTGCCCGGCCTCGGCTCCGACGACGTGCTGCCCGGGACCCCGGGGACCCCCGGGGAGGAAGGGGCCGGTGGGCCCTCCGTGCCGCAGGTGACCCCGTCGGCGCCGGGCGCCGATCCCGGTGACGATGCGGTCACGGAACCCGGCGGCCAGGCCCCGCAGGGGTACGACCACACGCCCGCCCCGCAACCGTCCCCCGAGCCCACCCCGGAGCCGGAGGAACCCCTCTCGGACGGCCCGTGCGCCCAGGCGCGCGAGCGCCAGGGGGACACCAGGGACAACGACAACTGGGTGATGGCCCCGCGCGACGACGACTGGAACCCCACCACCACCTCCTCCAGCTCCGCCACCTGGACCCTGCCCGAGGGCGGCCGCGTGCGCTGGGCGGGCCTGTACTTCTCGGCGGCGGGCTCCCACGGTTCGCACACCGCGCGCATCAAGGGCCCGGCGGAGGACGTCTACCACACGGTCACCGCCACCGACGTGCGCTCGGCCGAGCTGCCGGGCTTCCCCGCCTACCAGGCGTTCGCCGACGTCACCGGCATCGTGCGGGCCCAGGGCGGCGGCCAGTGGTGGGTCGGGGACGTTCCGGCGATGCAGGGGCGCGCCCTCTACGCGGGGTGGAGCCTGGTGGTCGTGCTGGAGGACCCGTCGATCGGCTCCTACAACCAGGCGATGGTCCTGGACGAGACCGGGGCGGTGTTCCACGACGCGTCGGGGCTGCGCTTCCCGGTGTCGGGCCTGCTGCCCGCGTCGGTCCCCGCACAGGTGGACGTGATCGCCTGGGAGGGCGACGCGGACCTGGGCGGCGACCGCGTGACGGTGGACGGCGCGGTGGCGGCGCCGGTGGGCGGGCACGGGACGGCCGACAACGCGTTCACCGGGTCGGCGCGGGGGGCGGTGGGCGAGCCGCTGGCCTTCGGCACCGACATCGTCCGGTTCGCCCCCGTGGTGGGCCGGGAAACGGACATCCGAATCCAGTCGGAACAGGACGCCGTGCTGGCCGGGGTGGTCGCCCTGGTGGCCCCGATGCGGACCTGAAACCCCGCCCCGGCAAAGGGAACCCGGTACCAGGGGGAGACGTTCACGGGCGTCTCCCCCGCGGGTTTCCTCACGCCCGGTTCTCCGAACCGTGACTGTCCGTGTTCGCAAGGGGCACGCAAAACCACACAGACTTGGCTAGGCTGTGCCCCGGTCATGGATATGGCCCCAGAGTCAACAGGGAAGGGGGCGATGTCGTGGACCGTTGCGCGTTGTTCGTCGACGCGGGATACCTTCTCGCGGACGGCGCGATGGCCGTGCACGGAACCCGCAACCGGGACTCCGTCTCCTGGGACTACTCCGGTCTCGTGCAGTTCCTCAACGAGGTCGCACGCGACCGCACCGGCCTGCCCTTGCTGCGCTGCTACTGGTACGAGGCGGTCTCCGACGACCGCCGTACCCAGGAGCAGGAGGGCATCGCGGACATCCCCGGCGTGAAGTTCCGGGCCGCGCGGATCAGACCGGGCCGCAGAGAAGGCGTGGAGAGCTACGTCCAGCGCGACCTCACCACCCTGGCCCGGACCGGGGCCCTGTGCGACGTGGTCCTGGTCAGCGGTGACGAGGACATGGCACCGGTGGTCGCCGAGGTCCAGGACATGGGTGTGCGCGTCACCGTCGTGCACGTCTCGGTCGAGGGCAACTGGACGATCTCCCGCGCGCTGCGCCGGGAGTGCGACGACCTCATCGAGATCGGCGCCGGGCACCTGCGCCCGCACGTCAGCCTGCTCTCGGGCGGCTCCGCCCCCCAGGAGACCGCGGCCAAGACCACCACGCCGTTCGCCAACGGCCGGGGGCACTCCGCCCCCGAGACCCCGCGCAGGCCCGTCGCCACCGCCCAGCCCGGGGGCTCCCGGGTCGAGCCGGTCGACACCTCCACGGGCGGTCTGGAGGCGATGTTCGCCGGGACCGGCGGGCAGCCCGTCGCCCAGGGCACCGCCATGGAGCAGCTACGCGCGATGCGCCGCACCCTGGCCCAGCAGCGCGGCGGCGGGGACCACCTCGCCGGACCGGGCGGCGAGGGCCGCGGCGCCATCGACGCCAACGGGTTCCCCTCCGGCGGCCAGCCCTCCGCCGCGGGCAACGGCGGGTACCCGCCGCAGACCGGCGGCTACCCGGCCACCGGCGGCCACCCGTCGATGCGCGGCGACCAGGGCGGGTACGGGGTGCCCGGCCGGGCACCGCAGTCGATGACCGGACCCCAGCAGGCGTTCTCGGCGGGGACGGGACCACAGCAGTCGTTCGCCGCGGGCACCGGCCCCCAGCAGTCGTTCGCCAACGGGACGGGGCCCCAGCGCTCCTTCGCCGACGACGGGCGCCAGGGGCACCCGCCACCCAGAGCGGGGCAGCCACAGGACCCGAGGTTCCCCGGCAACGACCCCGGGTACGGGGGTGCGAACGACGCAAACCCTACCTATGGGACCAGTACGGCAACTGACGCCGCCTCCCATGGCGGGGTGGGCTCCTACGGGGGCGCACCGCCGACTGGTCCCGCCCATGAGACCGGGTTCGGGACATCCGGATATCACGAATCCCGGCCCGGTCACGGATATCCCCAGCAGACGCCCTCCGTCGCGCATACCGTTGACGAAGCGGTGCATGTCGCGCGCAGGGAAGGGAACGATTTCGCGGAGTCGATCGCGCGCGAAGCCCCCGCCCTGTGGGTCGAGGCCGTCCTCGCCCGCAGGCCCCGGATGCCCTCCGACCTGGAGGCGCGTCTGCTCCAGGGGTCCTCACTGCCGATCGACCACCTGTTGCGCGACGAGGTCCGGGACGGGCTGCGCCAAGGGTTCTGGCAGGCGTTGGAGCGTGCCAGGCGCTAGCGCCGCGTGCGAATGCGGAAGGTGGATGGGGATGATGCGGGTGACCCGCGTGACGACGGCCGAGCTCGACCGTCTGGAATTCCACGCCGTCCGCTCGGGCGAACACGGCGAGGTCGCCGCGCGGCTCCTCGACCTGGCCAACCGGGTCGACGCCGGGAGCGAGATCTCCCGCGCGGAGCTGTTCGTCCGCGCGGGTGAGCAGTGGGAGATCGCCCAGGAGTACGAGCGCGCCTGCGCCGCGTACCAGCGGGCGATCGACGACGGCGGCCCCACGGTCATCGACGCGCGCGCCCTGAGCGCCGGCGCCCTGCTCCAGCTCGACGAGATGGAGCAGGCCGCGGCTCAGCTCAAACGGCTGGAGAGCGAGCCGCCGCGCGGACTCCAGACCTACCTGCACGTCGCCGAGGCCCTGTACGCCCACGACGACCTGGAGGGCGCGGAGCGGTGGGCCACCGAGGGGGCGCGCCGTTTCCTGGGCCGCGACCTCACGCCCTACGTCCACGACCTGCTGTGGGAGCTGCTGCGCATCCGGTTCCGGATCCGCTCCGACCGCGGCCTGCCCGAGGACGACCTGGACCGCCGCCTCGACGAACAGTGAGGGCGGGCTGTCCGGACGGTACCGGTGCCGTCGCGGAGCCGCCACAGGACGGCTGCCGGGCGGGTGGACGCATACCCGCGTCGCCGGGGGCGGTCACCGGGCGGACGGACGCGCACCCGTGCCGCCGCGCACCCGTGCCCCCCTGCCGCCGCGGAGTCGCCACGGGGCGGAACCACGGCGGGACGGCTGCCGGGCGGGTGGACGCGCACCCGTGCCGCCGCGCACCCGCGCACCCCTGCCGCCGCGGAACGGGACCGCGGCGGGGCGGCCGCCGGGCGGGCTGTCCGGGGATGTCCGGGTGCGTGTGCGAAACGCCCGCGACGAAGGTGACCCAGATCGCTCAGGGGCCGTGCCGGGGCCCGGCCGGGCGGTCGGCGCGGACCGGGTACGCCAGGTTCTCCGAGACTGTGCGACGGCGTGGTGGCGGGCTTTCGGGGGCCTGCGGGCGTCCGCCGCGGCGGGGTCGGGCGCGAACCGCTCCGCGGGAGTCTTAGGCTTGCCACGACCGCCCTCCGACGGGTCGCCCGGACCCCCGTTCCGGATCCGCTCCGGACCCCCGGCAATGCCGCTCCACGTGCCCTGATGCGTGCGGCCATACCACGCCCGGCAGGCGAGTTCGACGTTCATCGAAGAACGTGAGAAATCAAAGACACGCCACTATCTTGCGATGGTTCCTAGCGGCACCCACTAGATGTAGTATCAACTCCCGCTGGTGCTTCACCCCTCGGGGTGGCAGGGAACGCCGGAGAGATCCCGGGACGGCCCTGCCGGATCAGCGGGACGCGACCGCCGCGACCGGCCCGGAACCCCCAGAGTTCCCGGGCGGCCGGACGACGGCCCGCGCGAACGCGAACCGAACACCGGCGCGCACGCATAGCCGTGCTGCGCTTGCAGGAAACGGGGGCTTGGGAGAGGGCGACCCGTGACACGCCGAGACGACCGTACGCACCCGGTGCGCCGGGCGCCCGGCGGGCGCCGCACGAACCGCCAGACCCAGTCCCCACCCCGCCGGGACTTCTTCAATTGAGGTTGGAGCCGCTGTATGACCCTTGACGTCGAGGCCGCGCCCGCATCCGTTCGGCCCGAGCCGATCACCGAGGGCGCGCCCCCCAGCGCGCTCGACCGGATCGAGCACGTCGTGACCGAGGCCTGTGCGCGGCTGGCCGGTGTTTCGGCGGAGAAGGTCCTGGCGGAGGCCCGCCGCGGCCTGTACCCCGGCATCCCCGACTCCGAGGTCGAGCTGGCCCTCATCATGGCCGCCCGCAGCTACGTCGAGGTCGACCCGGACTACTCCTACGTCGCCGCCCGCCTGCTGCTGGACAAGCTGCGCAGCGAGGCCCTGAGCTTCATCGCCGGGGCCCCCGACGCCGCCACCCAGACCGACATGGCCGACCGCTACGCCACCTACCTGCCGGCGTACATCAGCCGCGGCATCGACCTGGGCCAGCTCGACCCGGCCCTGGCCAAGTTCGACCTGGAGCGCCTGGGCAAGGCCCTGCACGCCGACCGCGACGAGCAGTTCACCTTCCTCGGCCTCCAGACCCTGTACGACCGGTACTTCCTGCACAGCGACGAGACCCGCTACGAGCTGCCGCAGGCGTTCTTCATGCGCGTCGCCATGGGCCTGGCCCTCAACGAGGACGACCGCGAAGCGCGCGCCATCGAGTTCTACGAGCTGCTGTCCTCGTTCGACTTCATGGCCTCCACGCCCACCCTGTTCAACTCCGGCACGGTGCGCGCCCAGCTGTCGTCCTGCTTCCTCACCACCGTCGGCGACGACCTCCAGGCGATCTTCCACGGCATCAGCAACAACGCGATGCTGTCCAAGTACTCCGGCGGCCTGGGCAACGACTGGACCCCGGTGCGCGGCCTGGGCTCGCACATCAAGGGCACCAACGGCAAGAGCCAGGGCGTCGTCCCGTTCCTCAAGATCGCCAACGACACCGCGGTCGCGGTCAACCAGGGCGGCAAGCGCAAGGGCGCGGTCTGCGCCTACCTGGAGACCTGGCACATCGACATCGAGGAATTCCTCGACCTGCGCAAGAACACCGGCGACGAGCGCCGCCGCACCCACGACATGAACACCGCGAACTGGGTTCCGGACCTGTTCATGCAGCGGGTCGAGCAGGACGGCCAGTGGACCCTGTTCTCCCCGAACGAGGTCCCCGACCTGCACGACCTGTACGGCACCGCCTTCGCCGAGGCCTACACCGCCTACGAGAAGGCCGCCGACGAGGGCCGCGTCAAGGTCTACAAGCGGGTCCGCGCCGTCGACCTGTGGCGCCGCATGCTCACCATGCTGTTCGAGACGGGCCACCCCTGGATCACCTTCAAGGACCCGTCCAACCTGCGCTCCCCGCAGCAGCACGTCGGCGTGGTGCACTCCTCCAACCTGTGCACCGAGATCACGCTCAACACCGACGCGAACGAGGTCGCGGTCTGCAACCTGGGCTCGGTCAACCTGGCCCAGCACACCGGCCCCGACGGCATCGACGTCGAGCGCCTGCGCCGCACCGTCCGCACCGCCGTGCGGATGCTCGACAACGTCATCGACGTGAACTTCTACACGATCCCCGAGGCCGAGCGCGCCAACATGCGCCACCGCCCCGTGGGCCTGGGTCTGATGGGCTTCCAGGACGCGCTGTTCAAGCTGCGCCTGCCCTACGCCTCCCAGGGCGCCGTGGAGTTCGCCGACGAGAGCATGGAGCTGATCAGCTACCACGCCATCGAGGCCTCCATGGAGCTGGCCGCCGAGCGCGGCGCCTACGAGACCTTCGAGGGCTCGCTGTGGAGCCAGGGCATCCTGCCCATCGACTCCGTGCGCCTGCTCGCCAAGGAGCGCGGCGGCGACCTCGCCATGGACCGCGGCCAGACCCTCGACTGGTTCTCGCTGCGCGAGAAGGTCAAGAAGACCGGCATGCGCAACTCCAACGTGATGGCGATCGCGCCCACCGCGACCATCGCCAACATCACCGGTGTCAGCCAGTCGATCGAGCCGGTCTACCGGAACCTGTTCGTCAAGTCGAACATGTCCGGCGACTTCACCGTCGTCAACGACTACCTGGTCCGCGACCTCAAGGCCCGCGGCCTGTGGGACGAGGACATGGTGTCGCAGCTCAAGCTGCACGACGGCAGCCTCGGGCAGATCGACCGCGTGCCGGACGACCTGAAGGCGCTGTACGCCACCGCGTTCGAGGTCGACCCCGACTGGCTGGTCGACGCGGGCGCCCGCCGCCAGAAGTGGATCGACCAGGCCCAGTCGCTGAACCTGTACATGGCGGCCCCCAGCGGCAAGAAGCTGGACGCCCTGTACCGCCGCGCCTGGCGCTCCGGCCTCAAGACCACCTACTACCTGCGGTCGCAGAGCGCCACCCACGTGGAGAAGAGCACCATCAAGGGCACGGACGGGCGGCTGAACGCGGTCTCGGCCACCCCGGCGGCCCCGGTCGCGGCCGCTCCGGCCGCCGTGGCTCCGGCCCCCGCCCCGGTCGCGTCCGCCCCCGTGGCGGCGGCCCCGGCCCCGAGCCCGGCTCCGGCCCCGGCGGTGGCGCCCCGCCCGGTGCCCGTCGCCGAGCCGGTGCGGGCGCCGGCCGAGGACGAGGTGGACGAGTTCGAGATCGTCGAGGGGCAGGCCTGCTCCATCGACGACCCCGAGTGCGAGGCCTGCCAGTAGGACCCGCCGCCGGACCTCACCGGCCGCGCCGCGGCGCGACC
>NZ_JBJJBV010000171.1:0-24834 GCF_045446735.1 Nocardiopsis protaetiae | reverse complement strand
CCGGGGCCGCCGACCGGCATCGGCGCCCCCGGGGGCCTGGGACCGGCACCTGGGAATCGGGACCCGGGACGGCCAGGTCCTCCGGAACCCCCTAGAAGGCCGTGAGGGTGACCTCCAGCCGCTGGGCGCCGTGGTCCTGGATGTAGGAGGCGAAGTCCGCCACGTCGTCGAACGCGAACCCGTAGGCCTTGCCGTCCTCGGTGTTCTCGTGGAAGACCGACGCGTACCGGTTGGTGACCTCGTCCAGGTAGAACCCGGCCGGGTCGTCGGTGGGCTGGCTCGGCTCGCTGATCAGGGTGGACCGGTTGAGCGCGGCCCCCAGGATCGCGGCGACCGGCCCGCTGATCCCGTCGTTGGGCGCGGCCAGCGCGCCGTCGCAGAACAGCACGTCCCGGGTGGAGGGCCGGTCGAAGGCCCGCACCCCGCCGTCGAACACGAACTGCCCGCCCTGCACCCGCCCGGTGAACGTGCCGGCGTTGGTGGTGACGGTCAGGTCGTTGCTCGCGTAGTGCGACCACACCCGGTCGATGTACGGGTCGAAGTAGTCGGCCGGGAACAGCCCGGCGTCCAGCGCGTGGCCGGGGGCGATGACCCGCAGGTCGTCGTAGACCAGGGACGAGAACACGGGGTCGGCGGCCAGGGTCTGGAAGACCGCGTCGCGGCCGCCGGGGCGGAAGAACCCGGTGCTCTGGTCGTCGTCGCCGATCAGGCGGATGCCGATGGGCACGCTGAACTGGTCGACCATGCTGGTGTTGCAGAACATCCCGGCGTCGTTGTGGGTGAACTCGACGGTGTCGTGCAGCACGTCGAACCCGGGGGACCCCTCCACCCACCCGGCGGGCAGCTGCGGGGCGGGGTTGCCGTTGCCGTCGGCGACGATGCGGATGTGCAGGGGTCCGCCGAGCGAGAGGTAGATCCGCCCGGACATGTACGGCAGGGTCAGCCCGGCCAGGTCGGCGAACGGGATCGAGTAGTCGGTGTACCCGTCCGGGCCGTTGTCGTCCAGGCTCACGGGGTGGGACACGCCGTTGGCGTCCACCCGGCTGTGCTGATCGGTGGTCAGGTCGGTGCCGATCACGTACGCGAGGATCTCGCCGTCGGAGAAGCGCCCGGTCTCGTTCCGGAAGCTCACTGGGAGCGCTCCCGGATTGGCCGCGTCAGAAGAGGCGGAGAGGTCGGCCGTCGTCTCCCGGGGCGCGCATCCGAGCGTGCCCAGGAGCGGGGCGGTGGCGGCGGCGCCCAGGCCGCCGAGGAACAGTCTGCGGTCGATCATGGTGTTTCTCCCCAGAGGTAGCGGGTGCGGAGAACTGGGCACTAAACGATCATTAGGCAACGGATCGGTCAACCCCGGTAACCAAGGGTGTTCGCCTGGGGCCCGCGTTGTCCGTGGTGAGCGAGGGGTTATGTGACCCAGATCACTTTCTCTGGTCGCGGCCGGTGACACCCCCACCTGGTCCGCACAGGCCGCGAGTCCTAGGGTGTAGGCGATCCGGAGGCCGGGACCGAGGAGACGCCGTGGCGAAGATCGACCTCAGTGAGTACACCCGCGGCGGGGAGGGGTCACCCCACCTGCGCGCCTACCTCGCCGTCCCCGAGGGCGAGGGGCCCTGGCCCGGCGTCGTCGTCACCCACGAGGCCTGGGGCGTCGACGAGCAGATGCGCGCCCACGCCGACCGGCTGGCCCGGCTCGGCTACCTCACCGTCGTCCCGGACCTGTACAGCGAGGGCGGCATGGCCCGCTGCGTGGCCAAGGTGGTCATGTCCATGCGCTCCGGGCGCGGGCGCGCCATCGTCGACATCGCCGCCGCCAAGCGGTGGCTGCTGGACCGGGACGACTGCACCGGCCGGGTCGGCGTGGTCGGGTTCTGCATGGGCGGCGGGTTCGCCCTGGCGACCGTCGCCGACTTCGACGCCTCCGCCGTCAACTACGGGTTCACGCCCCGGAACCTGGAGCGCAGCCTGGACCGGGCCTGCCCGGTGGTCGGCAGCTTCGGCGACCGCGACGGCGGCCTGCGCGGGGCCGCCGACGAACTGCGCGCCGCCCTGGACGCCGCGGGCGTTGTCAACGACGTCAAGGAGTACCCCGGGGCGGGGCACTCCTTCCTCAACGAGGCGCCCAACGGGCCGAGGATCCTGCGCGCCGTGTTCCGGGCCATGCACACCGGGCCGCACCCGGAGTCGGCGGTCGACGCCTGGCAGCGGATCGACGCCTTCCTCACCGAGCACCTGGCCGCCCCCGCCGAGTCCTGAGACCTCGGCGGGGGCCTGCGGCCGGCCCGCCGGCTACCGCGCCAGGCGCTGCGCGGGCAGCGGCACCGGGCGGTGCTCCCGGCCCGTGTAGTCGCTCAGCGGCCGGATCAGGGAGTTGGCGGCCTGCTGCTCCATGATGTGCGCCGTCCACCCGGTGATCCGCGCCATCACGAACAGCGGCGTGAACGTCGGGATGTCGAACCCCATCAGGTGGTAGGCGGGCCCCGCCGGGTAGTCCAGGTTCGGGTGGATGCCCTTGCGGTCCAGCATCGCCCGCTCCAGCGCCCGGTACAGCTCCATCAGCTCGTCGGCGCCCTTGAGGCCGGCCATGGTCTCCAGCGCCGCGTGCATGGTCGGGACCCGCGAGTCCCCGTTCTTGTACACCCGGTGCCCGAAGCCCATGATCTTGCGCTTCTCGGCCAGCGCCTTCTCCAGCCAGGCCTCGGCGCGGTCGGCGGTCCCGATCTCCTCGAACGTGTGCATGACCGCCTCGTTGGCGCCGCCGTGCAGCGGCCCCTTGAGCGCGCCGATCGCCGCCGTCACCGAGCTGTGGATGTCCGAGAGCGTGGAGGTGACCACCCGCGCCGTGAACGTCGAGGCGTTGAAGCCGTGCTCGGCGTACAGCACCATCGACGTCTCGAAGCAGCGCACCACCTCGGTCGCGGGCACCTCCCCGAAGCACATGTGGAAGAAGTTCTCCACCAGGTCCAGGCCGGGGTCCGGCGGGATCGGGTCCAGCCCGCGGCGGCGCCGGTGGTCGGCGGCCACCACCACGGGCAGCCGGGCCAGCATCCGCTCGGCCCTGACCCGGTCCGCCGCGGGGGAGCCGTCCTCCCCCAGCGGGTCGTCCGCGCCCAGGTAGCTGACGGCGGTCCGCAGCACGTCCATGGGGTGCGCGGTCTCCGGCAGCCGCCGCAGCAGCTCCAGGGTGTGCCGGCCCAGGGACCGGTAGGCCCGCTCGCGCGCGGTGAAGGCGCGCAGCCGGGCGGCGTCGGGCAGCTCCCCGTCCCACAGCAGGGACGCGACCTCCTCGAACGTGCACGAGGCGGCCAGGTCCTGCACCGGGTAGCCGCGGTAGGTGAGGGAGTTGGTGGTCGCGTCCACCATCGAGATCTCGGTGGTGTCCACCACCACCCCTGCCAGGCCCTTGCGAATGGCCGTGTCGCTCATCGGGTCCACCGATCCGTTAGAGGGTGAAGTCGTACACGTCGCCGTCGAAGGCGTTGTACGCGCGGTAGTCGAGGAGTTCGTACAGGCGCGCCCGGGTCTGCATCCGGTCCACCAGGCCGGCCTGGGTGCCCTCGTCGCGCAGCACCCGCAGGCCCTCCTCCACGGCGCCCATGGCCAGGCGCAGGGTGGTGACCGGGTAGATAACCAGGTTGAGCCCGAGGGATTCCAGCTGCCCGGCGGTGAGCAGCTCGCTCTTGCCGAACTCGGTCATGTTGGCCAGCAGCGGCACGTCGACCGCCTTGCGGAACGCCTCGAAGTCGGCGGGCCCGCGCATCGCCTCGGGGAAGACCATGTCGGCCCCGGCGTCGACGTAGGCCCTGGCCCGCTCGATGGCGGCGTCCAGGCCCTCCACCCCGGCGGCGTCGGTGCGCGCGCAGATGACGAACCCGTCGTCGCGGCGGGCGGACACCGCGGCGCGGATGCGGCGCACCATCTCGTCGGTGCCGACCACGGACTTGCCGTCCAGGTGGCCGCAGCGCTTGGGGTTGACCTGGTCCTCCAGGTGGCAGCCGGCCAGCCCGGCGTCCTCCAGCGCCTGCACGGTGCGGGCGGCGTTCATGGGCTCGCCGAACCCGGTGTCGGCGTCGATGATCACGGGCAGGTCGGTGACCCGGGCGATCTGGGCGCCCCGCCCGGCCACCTCGGACAGGGTGGTCAGGCCGATGTCGGGCAGCGCCAGGTCGGCGGCGATGACCGCGCCGGACACGTACGCCGCGTCGAAGCCCAGCTCCTGGACGAGGACGGCGGTCAGCGGGTTCATGGCGCCGGGGACCCGCAGCAGGCGGCCCGAGGCCAGGTCCTCGCGCAGGCGGCGGCGCTTCTCGTGGGGTGCGGCGGTGGAGTGCAGCATCAGAAGATCCCCTTGCTCCCGGACGCGCCGAGCGGTTCGGCGGCGGTGAGGGTCAGCGCCCGCACCTCGTCCGCGGTCAGGTCGGGCAGCCGCTCCACCAGGCCGAGGAAGCGGTCCACCTCGTCGGTGGAGACCACGCCGTCGGCGAGGGTGCGCAGCTTGGCGACGTAGTCGGGTCGGGTGAACGGGCGGGCGCCCAGCGGGTGGGCGTCGGCCATGGCGATCTCGTCCTCGATGACCGAGCCGTCGACCAGCTCCACCACGACCCGGCCGCCGAAGGCCTTCACCGCCGGGTCCGCGGAGTGGTAGCGGCGGGTCCACTCCGGGTCCTCGACCGTGGAGACCCTGTGCCACAGCTCGACGGTGTCGGGGCGGGCCGCCCGCTCGGGGGCGTAGGAGCGTTCGTGGTGCCACTCGCCGTCCTGGAGGGCCACCGCGAAGATGTAGGGGATGGAGTGGTCCAGGGTCTCCCGGCTGGCCGTGGGGTCCATCTTCTGCGGGTCGCCCGAGCCGGTGCCGATCACGTGGTGGGTGTGGTGGCTGGTGTGGATGGTGACCGACCGGACCTTCGCGGTGTCGCCGATCCGCGGCCCCAGCCGCCGGGCCAGGTCGATGAGGGCCTGGCTCTGGTACTCGGCGGAGTGCTCCTTGGTGTAGGTCTCCAGGATGCCGCGCTTGGCCTCGCCCGGTCCGGGCAGCTCCACGGCGTACTCGGTGCCGGGGCCGCCCAGCAGGTACGCGATGAACCCGTCCTCGCCCTCGTAGGCGGGGGAGGGGGCGCCCTCGCCGCGCATCGCGCGGTCCGCGGCCTCCACGGCGACCTTCCCGGCGAACGCCGGGGCGTAGGCCTTCCAGCTGGAGATCTCGCCCTTGCGGGACTGGCGCGTGGTGGTGGTCAGGTGCAGCGCCTGCTGGACCGCCTGGTAGACGGTCTCGGTGTCCAGGCCGAGCAAGGTGCCGATCCCGGCGGCGGCCGAGGGGCCCAGGTGGGCGATGTGGTCGATCTTGTGCTCGTGCAGGCAGATGCCGCGCACCAGCGCCACCTGGACCTCGTACCCGGTGGCGATGCCCCGCAGCAGGTCGCGGCCGGTGCGGCCGGTGTGCTGGGCGACGGCCAGGACCGGCGGGATGTTGTCGCCGGGGTGGGAGTAGTCGGCGGCCAGGTAGGTGTCGTGGAAGTCCAGTTCGCGCACGGCCACCCCGTTGGCCCAGGCGGCCCACTCGGGGGACACCCGCACCCCGGCGGGCAGGCCCACCACGGCGGCGCCGGGCGCCGCGGGGTGGCGCAGTGCCTGGTCGCGGGCGCTCACCACGGGGCGGCGGCGCAGGGAGGCCGCGGAGACCGCGGCGTTGTCGATGATCCGGTTGCCGATCATCTCGACCACGTCGGCGTCGAGCCCCACCGGGTCGGTCGCCACGGCGGCGATCCGGTGGGCGAGCTGCTCCTCCTTGGGCGGCCCCTCGGAGCTGCGGTGGACGCGGACGGTGTACCGGACCATGGTCATCCCCTCATCGCGGACTGTTCGCAACGAGCCTCGCACTGGTATCCGGGCAGGTGAAAGCCCCTGAAGACGCCGGGTTCCGCTAACCTCGGGCGGCGTTTCGGCTAATCCGGCTAAGGCCCGGACGGACACGTGCGGGTTAGCCTGGGGGCGACGAGAGGGGGCCTCGTGCGCAAGGTCTTCGCGGGGGCGCGGCTGCGGCGGCTGCGCCAGGAGCGTTCGCTCAACCAGGCCGAGCTCGCCCGGGAGCTGGGGATCTCGGCCCCCTACCTCAACCAGATGGAGCACAACCAGCGGCCGCTGAGCGTGCCGGTGCTGCTGCGCATCACCGAGGCGTTCGGGGTGGACCCGGCGTTCTTTGCCACCGAGGACACCACCCGGACCGTCGCGGAGCTGCGCGAGGCCCTGGTGGACGTGCCCACCGGCGACCAGGTCACCCCCGAGGAGCTGGCCGAGCTGGCCGGGTCCATGCCCGGGGTCGCCCGCGCCCTCCTGGACCTGCACCGCCGCTACCGCGACGCCTCCGCGCAGGCGGCCGCCCTGGCCGAGGGGCGCGGCGCGGCGGCGGACGCCGCGCCGATGGCCTACGAGCAGGTCCGGGACTTCTTCTACGAGCGCCACAACTACGTCGGCGAGCTGGACGAGCGCGCCGAGGAGCTGGCCCGACAGGAGGGGGTCGCCCCCGGCCGGGCCCGCGAGGCGCTGGCGCGGCTGCTGTCCGAACGGCACGGGGTGCGGGTGGAGACCCGCGACGGCGGCGACCGGCGGCGGTCCTACGACGCCGAGCGGCGGGTGCTCACCCTGGCCTCCCGGCTGCGCCCGGGGCAGCGGGCCTTCCAGATGGCCACCCAGTTCGCGTTCCTGGAGTACGGCGACCTGCTCACGGAGCTGGCGCGCGGGGAGGAGCTGCTCACCGGGCAGGCCGAGCGGCTGGCACGGATCGGGCTGGCCGACTACTTCGCCGGGGCGTTCGTGCTGCCCTACCGCGACTTCCACGCGGCGGCCGAGACCGAGCGCTACGACGTCGAGCTGCTCGCGGACCGGTTCGGGGTGGGGTTCGAGACGGTGTGCCACCGGCTGTCCACGCTCCAGCGGCCCCGGCTGCGCGGGGTGCCGTTCTCGTTCGTCCGGGTGGACCGGGCCGGGAACATGTCCAAGCGGCAGTCGGCCACCGGGTTCCACCTCTCCCGCTCCGGCGGCACCTGCCCGCTGTGGAACGTGTACGCGGCGTTCTCGGCCCCGGGCGTGGTCCAGACGCAGATCGCGCAGATGCCCGACGGGCGGTCCTACTTCTGGATCGCCCGCACGGTCGGCCGCCGCTACGGCGGGCACCACGGCCAGGGCAAGACGTTCGCGGTCGGGCTGGGCTGCGAGCTCCGGCACGCCCACCGGCTGGTCTACTCGGCGGGGTTCGCCCTGGACGACCCGCGCGCGGCCACCCCGATCGGCATGGGCTGCAAGGTGTGCGACCGCCCGGCCTGCCCGCAGCGGGCCTTCCCCCCGGCGGGGCGGCCGCTGCTGATCAACGAGAACGTCGGCTCCGTCGCCCCTTACCCGGTCGCCGACCCCCGGCCCTGACCACGTGGCCGGCCCGCGCGGTCAGCCGACCTCCGCCGCCCGGGCGGGGAGGGGCGCGGCCCGTCCCCGCGCGAACGCGGCCGCGAACCGCTCCCCGCCCAGGACCCCGGCCGCGTTGCGGGCGACGCGGTCCACGTCCCCCCGCTCGGCCTCCGGCAGCGCGGCGCCCAGCGCCTCCCGGGCGGCCGCCGCGGTGCCCAGCAGGGCCGCGGCCCGCTCCGCGTCCCGGTCCGCCCCGGTGAGGGCCAGCGCCCCGGCCGTCCCCTCCAGGGCGAGGGCGACCGCCCGCGGGTCGCCCACGCGCAGCGCCGTCTCCAGGCCCTGGCGGTGCAGGTCCAGGGCCCGCTCCGCGTCCCCGTCCTGCTCGGCGCCGAACCCCAGCTCGGCCAGGATCAGCGCCACCCCGAACTCCGCGCCCAGCCGCCGGTTCCACGCCAGCCAGGGCCGCAGGTGGGCCTCGGCCGCGGCCGTGTCGCCCCGGCGCCGCGCGGCCATGCCCAGGCCGATGGCGGCGTACTCCTGGCACACCTCGTCGCCGTGCTCCACGGCGATCCGCAGGGCGCGCCCGTGGAACCCGTCCGCCCGCTCCCAGTCCCGTTCCAGCAGGGCGACCCGGCCCAGCCCGGACAGCTGGCGCGACAGCTCGCTCCACAGCGACAGGCCCTCCGCGACGCCGACCGCCTCCCGGCGCAGGGCGGCGGTCCGGTCCAGGTCGCCCATGATCTCGGTGTGGATGGCGAGCGCGTCCAGTGCCTGGAGCCGCCCCCAGCCGTCACCGAGCTCCGTGAACAGGGCCAGGCCCCGTTCGCCGTCGCGGAGCAGCCCGGGCAGGTCGCCGCGGAAGTGCGCGATGTTCGCCCGGCTCGTGAGCGCGGCCGCCTCCACCCACGTGTCACCGAGGGCGCGGGCCTCGCGCAGGGCGTCGCCCACCAGGGCCTCGGCGGTGTCCAGCTCGCCGAACCCCAGGTGGGCGAAGCCCAGGAACCAGACCGCCCGGGCGCGGGCCGCCCGCTCGGCCGGGTCGCGGGCCGTGTCACCGGCCGCGGGCGCGGCCGACAGGTCCGGGACCCGGCCGGCCCCCGCCTCCGTCATCCCGTGGACGTGCAGTTCCAGGGCGGTCCGGGAGAGGGCCGCCCGGGCCTCCCGCGCCGACGGCGCCCCGGCCCCCGGGGTCCCCGCCCCGACCGCGGTGAACCGCTCCAGCGCCTCCCCGAAGCGGCCGCGCAGGAACAGGTGCCAGGTCCCCGCCAGCGCCAGCCGCAGGGCCGTCTCCGCGTCCCCGAGCTCCTGGGCGTGGTGCAGGGCGGCCCGCAGGTTCGCGGTCTCCGCGTCCAGCACCAGCAGCCACCGGCGCTGTTCCGGCCCGGTCAGGTGCGGGTCGGCCCGCTCCGCCAGGGCGGTGTAGTGGGCGGCGTGCGCGCGCCGCGCCGCGTCCCGCTCACCGGCCTGCGCCAGCCGTTCGGCGGCGTAGTGGGCCACCGACTCCAGCAGCCGGAACCGGGGCCGGTCCGGGTCGGGGACGGCCACCACCAGCGACCGCTCCACCAGGCGTTCAAGCAGGTCGAGGACGTCCTCGGCGGCCACCCCGGGCCCGGAGCACACCGCTTCGGCGGCCTCCAGGGTGCAGCCCTCGGCGTGCACCGACAGGCGGCGCAGCACCGCGCGCTCGGGCTCCGAGGCCAGGTCCCAGCTCCAGTCGATCACCGCCCGCAGGGTGCGCTGCCGGGCCGGGGCGTCCCGCCGCCGCCCGGACAGCAGCCGGAACCGGTCGTCGATCCGCTCCAGCAGCCCGTGCGCGCCCAGGGTCCGGATGCGCGCCGCCGCCAGTTCCAGGGCCAGGGGGATGCCGTCCAGCCTGCGGCAGAGCGCCACCACCGCGGCCGTGTTGTCGTCCGTCAGCCGAAAGCCCGGGGCGGCCGCCGCGGCGCGCTCGGCGAACAGCCGGACCGCGTCCGACTCCAGCGCCGCGTCGGGCCCCGGTGCCGCGCCGGAATCCAGCGCCGCGTCGGAATCCATGGTCGCGGCGGGACCGCCGCCGGCCGCGGGCAGGCCCAGCGGGCCCACCGCCTCCAGCACCTCGCCGTCCACCGCCAGCGGCTCCCGCGCGGTGGCGAGCACCCGCACCCCCGGCGCCGCCCGCAGCAGGGCGGTGACCGTGCGGGCGGCGGACCCCACCACGTGCTCGCAGTTGTCCAGCACCAGCAGGGCCCGCCGGGCGGCGAGGGCGTCGCACAGCCGCGCCACCGGGTCCGACTCGGACGCGCCCCGCCCGCGCAGCCCCAGCACGGCGCCCACCTCCTCGGCCACCGCGTTCGGCCCGGCGCCGGACCCCCGTTCCGGGCGCAGCCCGGCCAGCTCCACCAGCCACACCCCGTCGGGGTGGTCCGCCGAGCGCGCCTCGGCCACGGCCAGGGCGAGCCGGGTCTTGCCGACCCCGCCGGGGCCGGTGAGGGTGACCAGGCGGTGGCGGTCCAGCAGTCCGACGGCGCGGTCGCGCTCCGCACGGCGGCCCACCAGGGCGGTCGGCGGCACCGGCAGGGCGCCGGGCCGGCGGCCGGGCTCCGGCGCGGCGGGTCCGGCCAGCCCGGGGTCCTGGTCCAGGATCCGCAGGTGCAGCGCCGCCGCCTCCGGGCCCGGGTCCGCCCCCAGTTCCTCGGCCAGCCGTTTCCGCAGGTCCTCGTAGGAGGCCAGGGCCTCGGCAGGGCGCCCCGCCCGGTACAGGGCGAGCATGTGGAGCGACCGCAGCCGCTCGCGCAGCGGGTGCTCCCGCACCTGTTCGGCGAGCCGGTCCGCCACCGGTGCGTGCTCGCCCGCCTCCAGGCGGGCCTCGGCCAGGTCCTCCAGGGCGGTGAGCCGACGCTCCTCCCAGTGCACGGCCGCCGCCTCGGCGGCGCCCGGGTCGGGCAGGTCCGCGAACGCCGGTCCCCGCCACAGGTCCAGGGCCTCCGACAGCAGCGCGGCGCGCGCCCGGGGGTCGGCGGTGGCGCGGGCCCGGTCGACGAGCGCCGAGAACCGCCCGCTGTCCACCCTCTCGGCGGGCACCTCCAGCGCGTACCCGGGCGGGCGGTGCACCACCAGCCCCCGGCCGCCGGGTTCGGCCCGCTCCAGGGCCCGGCGCAGCTGGGACACCTTGGTCTGGAGGGTGTTCGCGGGGTCGGCCGGCGGGTCGTCGCCCCACAGGCGGTGGACCAGTAGGTCGGCGGAGACCACCCGCCCCGGCTCCATCAGCAGGGTGCTCAGCAGGGTCCGCACCTTCACCTCGGGGACCCGGACGGGGGTCCCCTCGTCGGTCCACACGGCCAGCGGCCCCAGCACCCCGAAACGCATGTGATCAACCTAGCCGTGCGGCCGCGCACGGTCCGCCGTCGGCGGACCGTCGGCGGACCGTGCGCGCTGCCCTGTGGAGTGGTCCCATGCCGGGCGGGCGGCGGGCCCGCCGGATCCGGACCCAGTGAAAGGCACCACCTTGTCAGCGAACACCACCGCCCCCGCGGCCAGGGCGGGATGGCGGGCCTGGGCGGGCCTGGCCGTCCTCACCCTGCCCACCACCCTCCAGGCCCTCGACGTCACCGTCCTGTACCTGGCGCTGCCGCACCTGAGCACCGACCTCGGCGCCTCCGCCACCGAAAGACTGTGGATCATCGACGTCTACGGGTTCATGGTGGCGGGCCTGCTCGTCATCATGGGCACCCTCGGCGACCGGATCGGACGCAGACGCCTGCTCGTCCTGGGCTCCGCGGCGTTCGGGGCCGCCTCGGTGCTGGCCGCCTACTCCACGACGCCGGAGATGCTCATCGCCGCCCGGGTGCTGCTGGGCGTCGCGGGGGCCACCCTGATGCCCTCGACGCTCGCACTGATCAGCACGATGTTCGCCGACCCGCGGCAGCGGGGACTGGCCTTCGGCGTGTGGGCCACGAGCTTCTCGGCGGGCATCGCGCTCGGCCCGATCCTGGGCGGCCTGCTGCTGGAGTTCTTCTGGTGGGGCTCGGTGTTCCTCCTCGCCGTCCCCGTGATGGTGCTGCTGCTGGCCACCGCCCCGTTCCTGCTCCCCGAGTACCGCGACCCCGCGGCCGGACGCCTGGACCTGCTCAGCGCGCTGCTCTCGCTGGCCGCCGTCCTGCCCGTGGTCTTCGGCCTCAAGCAGCTCGCGAAGTACGGCCTGGAGCCGGTGGCCCTGGCGGCGATCGCCGCCGGTGCCGTGTTCGGCGTGCTGTTCGTCCGCAGGCAGCGCCGACTGGCGGACCCGCTCCTGGACCTGCGCCTGTTCTCCGGCGCGGCCTTCTCCAGCGCGCTGGTCGTGATGCTCCTGGGCCTGCTGCTCATCGGCGGCATCTACCTGTTCGTCACGCAGTACCTCCAGTCCGTCGCCGGGCTGTCCCCGCTGGTGGCAGGCCTGTGGCTGCTCCCGGCCGCGGTCGGGCTGGTCATCGCCTCCACCCTGGCGCCCCTCATCGCCCGGCGGGTGCGCCCCGCCTACGTCCTGGCCGGTTCGCTCGCCCTGTCCACGCTCGGGTTCCTGCTGCTCACCCGGGCGGTCCCCGAGGACGGGGTCGCCACCGTGGTGGTCGGGTTCACCCTGGTCTACGTCGGGATCAGCCCGATCATGGCGCTGGGCACGGACCTCATCGTGGGCTCGGCCCCGCCGGAGAAGGCCGGGGCCTCCGCGGCCGTCAGCGAGACCGCCATGGAGGTGGGCGTGGCCCTGGGCATCGCGGTCCTGGGCAGCGTGGGCACCGCCGCCTACCGCCTGTCGATGGCCGGCGCGATGCCCGCGGGGACCCCCTCGGACGCGGCGGCCGTCGCATCGGACGGGCTGGAGGGCGCGGGTCGGGCCGCCGCCGACCTGCCCGCCCCGGTGGCCGGGGAACTGCTGGACGCCGCGGCCGCCGCCTTCACCTCCTCCCTCACCACCGTGGCCTGGATCAGCGCCGCGCTGGCCGTCGGCATCGCGGTCCTGGCGGCCGTGGCCCTGCGCCGGGTCCCGCCCACCGGGGCCGCCGCGGAGGAGACGGCGGCGGAGGGGGACCCGGAGCTCCAGGGCTCGGGGCACCCGTGACAGCTGTCACGGGCGGGTCCTGACGGACGGACCGGGTCCGGCGCACCCCCGCGGGACAGGCTGGTGGGGACCGGCCGACAGGAGGGGGAGCGATGATCGCCGTACGGGAACTGGTCAAGCGTTACGGGGGGACCACCGCCGTGGACGGGCTGACCTTCGCGGTCGAGCCCGGCCGGGTGACGGGGTTCCTGGGGCCCAACGGGGCGGGCAAGAGCACCACCCTGCGCATGGTCCTGGGGCTGGACGCCCCGACCTCCGGCAGCGCGACCGTCGGCGGGGTGCCCTACCGCGAGCTGCCCGCCCCCGCCCGGCGGGTGGGGGCGCTGCTCGACCCCGGCGCCGTGGACCCCGGGCGCACCGCCCGCGGCCACCTGCTCTGGCAGGCCCGCGCCGCCGGGCTCGGCCGGGCCCGGGTGGACGAGGTGCTGGGGCTGGTGGGCCTGGCCGACAAGGGCGGGCGCCGCATCCGGCACCTGTCCCTGGGGATGCGCCAGCGGCTGGGCATCGCGGGGGCGCTGCTCGGCGACCCCGAGGTGCTCGTCCTGGACGAACCCCTCAACGGGCTGGACCCGGAGGGCATCGTGTGGGTGCGCCGCCTGCTGCGCGGCTTCGCCGACCGGGGCCGCACCGTGCTGGTGTCCAGCCACCTGATGAACGAGATGGAGGCCACCGCCGACCACGTGCTGGTGATCTCCCGGGGGCGGCTGGTCGCCGACGTCGGCGTCGCCGAACTGGCCGCCGGGGTGCGCGAGCGCGTCGAGGTGGCCACCCCGGACCCGGGCGCGCTGTCCGCCCTGCTGGTCCGCGCGGGCGCCGCGCCGCTGCCCGCCGACGGCGGGCGCCTGGCGGTGACCGGCATCGACGCGGTCCGGGTGGGCGAGCTGGCCGCCGCGCACGGGATCGTCCTGCACGCGCTGGTCCCGGTGAGGGCCCGCCTGGAGGACGCGTTCATCCGCCTCACCGGGGAGCACGGGGAAGCGGCCGACGGAACGACAGGGGAAGCAGGGGAAGGGGAGTGGGCGCGATGACCGCCGTGGAGCACCGGGTGGGAACGGGCGCGGCCGTGGCCGCGGAGTGGACCAAGGTGGCCGGCTCGTCGCGCGACCGCCGGGCCGCCGCGGCCGCCGTCGGGCTGGCGCTCGCGGTCGCCGCCGTGTTCTGCCTGACCATGGAGCCGACCACCGGGGTGGCGTTGGCCGACCAGCCCGCCTTCGACGTGCTGACCGCCTCCCTGCTGGGCGCGGACGCCGCCGCGCTGGTGCTGACCGTGCTGGCGGCCGCCGCGGTGGGCGGCGAGTACGCCACCGGCATGATCCGCACGACCTTCACCCTCACCCCGAACCGGGGCCGGGTGCTCCTCGCCCGGGCCGTCACCGTGGTCGCGGCCGCCGGTGCGGTCTCCCTGGCCGCGGCGGTGGGGGCCGCCCTGGTCTCGCTGGCGGTCCTGTCCGGGGCGGGGCTGCCCGCCTGGGACGCCGCCGACCCGGCGGTGTGGCGGGCGGTGGCCGGGGCCGCGCTGATGGCGCCGTTCCACGCGCTGGTCGCCACGGCCGGGGCGCTGTGGACCCGCTCCACCGCGGGCGGGGTGGTCGCGGCCCTGGCGCTGCTGGTGGCGCCGCCCCTGGCCGGGTGGCTCCCCGGCGGGCACCTGGTGCTGCCGCTGCTGCCGGGCGAGGCCCTGCACTCCCTGGCCGGGATCGCCGGTCCGGGCGGGCCCCACCCGGTGGCCGCCGCGCTCGTCCTGGCCGCCTGGAGCGCCCTGGTCCTGGTCGCCGCCGACCGCGCCGTCCGCCGCCAGGACGTCTGAGGCGGGCCGATGATACGGGCGTGAGGTGGGTCGATGCGCCGGGTCCGGGTACCGACCGGACCCGGCCGCCGGACATGTCGGACACGGTGCATAGCATCGCGGCATGAGCAAACACACCCTCCCCGACATGCTCGACGACGCGGCCCTGATGTCCCTTGAGCACCAGCTGCACCTCCAGGAGTTCCTCGGCGAGCACAGCTGGAACGTGGACCTCCAGCAGGGCCGGTTCGAGTTCTCCGGCGAGCGCCCCCTGGTCTGCGACCGCTTCCACCTGCTGGGCAGCGCCGCACCCGGCCCCAACTCCTGGATGTGGGGCTGGGCCAACCCCTCCGGCTTCCCCCCTGACCTGACCTCCCTGGGCGCCGCCGTCCGCGACTTCGGCCGCGAGCACGACGTCCCCGCACTCGCCTCCGCCGAGGTGGCCTTCGGCGACCTGCCCGGCGCCCCGCAGGAGGTGCCCGCGGTGGTCGGCCAGCTCACCGACGCGGCCAAGCTGCTCACCGGCCGCTGGTTCTCCTACAACGGCGAGGTGGGCGGCGGCACCCGGGTGGCGTTCATCATCGAGCACTCCGAGCTGCGGCTGCCCGACCCCACACCCACCGGTGTCATGGGCATCATCCAGCAGGGGCTGATGGGCCTGCGGCTGTCCGACCACAAGCGGGCCCTGTACACCTACGGCCGCCTGCGGGGCCTGTCTCCGCGGTTCACCGACGAGGAACGCGGCACGCTCGTGCTGTCCATGCCCGGCCTGGAGGCCCGCATCTCCTTCGACCACCTGGGCCGGGTCAGCGGGATCGACGGCTCGCTGTCGAACCCCGGCGCCTGAGGCCGCTCAGAGCCAGCCGTGCTCCTCGGCGGTCCGGGCCGCCTCGGCGCGGGTCCGGGTGCCGGTCTTGCCGATGGCCGACGACAGGTGGTTGCGCAGGGTCCCCTGGCTCATCCCCAGGGAACGCGCCAGCGCGGCCACGTCGTCCCCGCCGCCCAGCACCGCGGCCAGCACCTCGCGCTCGCGCGGGGTCAGCGGACTGGTGCCGTGGGTCAGCGAGGCCACGGCCAGGTCGGGGTCGACCACCCGCAGCCCGCGGTGCACCCGCCGGACGGCGTCCACCAGGTCCTCGGGGGAGGCGTCCTTGACCACGAACCCGCTCGCCCCCGCCCGCAGCGCCCGGGTCAGGTAGCCGGGGCGGCCGAACGTGGTGCACATCAGCACCCGGCAGCCCGGCAGGGAGCCGGTCAGCTCGGCGCACACCTCGATGCCGTCGCCGCCGGGCATCCGCACGTCCAGCAGGGCGACGTCGGGGCGGACCTCGCGGGCCAGGGCCAGCGCCCGCGCGCCGTCGCCGGCCTGGGCCACCACCTCGATGTCGGACTCCAGGTCGAGCACGGTGGCCAGGGCCCCGCGCACCATCGCCTGGTCGTCGGCGACCAGCACCCGGATCACGGGCGTCCTCCGCTCTCTTCGGTCTCTCGGACGGGGACCTCGGCGCGGACGGTGAGGCCGCCGCCGGGGGTGGGGGAGAGGGTGAGCGCGCCGCCGCGTTCGGCCAGCCTGCGCTCCAGCCCCGACAGCCCGGCGCCGGGGACGGGTCCGCCGTTCGCGCGGCCGTCGTCGCGGATCTCGACCCAGCCCGGGCCGGTGGCGATCTCCACCCGGGTGGCGCCGGCGTGGCGGACCACGTTGGTGACGGCCTCGCGCACCGCGTACCCGAGCGCCTCGTCGCCGCCGGAGGGGACCTCGCCGGGGGTGCGCAGTTCGACGTCGGCGGCGGCCAGCGCGGCTCCGGCGCGCAGCAGCTCCCCGGCCAGGGTGACGCGGCGGGTCCCGGCGACGGCCCCGCGGACCTCCGCCAGCGAGCGGCGGCCCAGGTCCTCCAGGTCGCGCAGCTCGGCCGCGGCCCGGGCGGTGTCCCCGGTGGCCTCCAGGATGCGGCGCCCGGCCCCGGCCTTGACCACGATGGTGGTGAGGCTGTGGCCGAGCAGGTCGTGCAGGTCGCGGGAGAACCGTTCGCGTTCGCGCAGGACCGCGAGCTGGGCCGCCTGGTCGCGGCCGCGCCGCAGCTCGGCGTTGGCCTCCACCAGCCGGACGGCCAGGGCGACGGCCACCGACACCGAGGCGACGACCACGAGGCCGCCCAGCTGTCCCTCGGTCCGGCCGGTGGCCAGTGCCGCGGCGCCGACCCCGGCCAGGACCAGGGCGGTGGCGCCCAGGGACAGGGCCAGCGGCAGGGCGGTCGCGCAGGCGGCCAGCGCGAACATGGTGATCCACGAGTGCTCGGGCCCCGCGGCGGCGACCAGGCCGCAGCCCAGCAGGAGGAGCAGGGCGCAGGCGGCGGTCCGCGCGGTGCGGCCGAGCAGGGGCGCGGCCGCGGGCAGGGCCGCGCAGCCCAGCAGGTAGAGGCCCAGGGCGGCGGCGGTGACGCCCGGGGGGAGGGCGGAGTCGGCGGCGGCCCGCTCCCACTCCCGCCACAGCAGCGCGGTGAACAGGGCGGTCAGCCCGAACGCGAGCAACGCGGTCCGCGCCGTCCCCTGCTCCTGCCCCATGCCGTGCATCCTACGGGCCGCGGCCCCGGTCAGTCCCGTGCCCGCGGCACGACGACGACCTTGCCGACGACGGTGCCGGACTCGGCCAGGGCGAGGGCCCGGCCGATCTCCTCCAGCGGGACGCGGGCGGCGACCGGCGGGGCGATCGCGCCTTCGGCCAGCAGGGCGAACACCGCGCCCAGGTCCTCGGCCAGCAGGCGGCGGTAGCGGTCGAGGCCGCGGTGCCCCTGCCACAGGTTGAAGAAGTGCGCGCCGCGCCGGTTGGGCAGCGCGTTCCACAGCAGCAGCCGACCGAGCAGGGCCAGCACGGGCAGGCGGGCGTTGCCCTCCTCGTCGCGGGTGGCGGCGGTGCCGTAGGACACCAGGGTCCCGCCGGGGGCCAGCAGCCCGAAGGAGTCGGCGATGGCGGGCCCGCCCACGTGGTCGAACACGGCGGCCGCCCCGGCGGGGGCCAGCTCCCGGATGCGTGCGTACATGTCGGGGTCGCGCCGGTCGACGGGCAGCGCGCCCAGGGCGCGGACCGCCTCCAGGTGCCGGGCCGAGGCGGTGCCGATGACGGTGGCCCCGGCGCGGCGTGCCATCTGGACGAGCAGCGAGCCGACCCCGCCGTTGGCGCCCAGCACGACCACGGTGTCGCCCCGCTGCACCCGGGCGATCCGGTGCAGCATGCGGTGCGCGGTGACCCCGTTGACCACGGCGGCCTCGGCGTCGGCCGGGTCGATCCCGTCGGGGACCGGGACCAGGTCGGCGGCGGGCAGGACGATCCGGTCGGCCCAGCCGCCGGTCTTGGTGAGGGCGGCCACCCGGCGGCCGACCAGGGCGGGGTCGGTGCCCGGGCCGACCTCCGCCACCCGGCCGACCAGGTCGTAGCCGGGCACGAACGGGAAGGGCGGCTGGTCGTAGTACTTGCCGCGGCGCATCTGCTGTTCGGCGAAGGAGACCCCGGTGGCCTCCACCCGGACCAGCGCGTCGCCGGGGGCGAGGGGTGCCAGGGCGCGGTGGCGCAGGGTGATCTCCTCGACGGCGCCGGGTCCGTGCAGGACGGCTTCGAGGGCGGTGCGGGCGGTGTGCTCGGTGGTGGCCATCTGGGGTCTCCCTGTGTGGTGCGGCTTCGTTTGTGAGTGGTCACTCACTTGATCGGGCCGAAAAAAGCCCGATCGGGGTCGGGTCTTCGGTGTCGGCCGAGTGGGACTGCTTATGTATGTGAGTACACACTCACAAGCGGAGGATGTCAAGGAGGGAAGTGAGAAAAGAGGGCCGGACCGGCCGGGGCGGCCGGACCGGCCGCCCCGGAACACGGTCAGCGCGTCGACACGGTCAGTGCGCCGAGCGGTACGGGGCCGCGTCCACCAGCGTCACCCCGATCACCGCCCCGCGCGGGGAGGTGAAGGTGCGCCGCTCCCCGCGCACCGCCCCCAGCAGCGCGGCCCCCAGCGGCGACCGCGGCGAGTACACCGTCACCGCGTCCGACACCGAGGCGTCCCGGACCCCCAGCAGGAACGCCTCGGTCTCCTCCTCGCCGTCGTAGCGGATCGTCAGCACCTTGCCCGGCGCGGCCACCCCGTCGTCGGGCGAGGCCTCCTCCACCACGGCCTCGCGCAGCAGCCGCTCGATCGTCTGCACCCGGGCCAGCCGCACGGCCGGGTCGTGAATGTAGCGGGGCGCGGGGATGGTGACCCCCGCGCCCCCGGCGTCCGACCCGTCCGTTCCGATGTCGTCCTCGGGGAGTGTGCTCAGCACCCGCAGCTCCTCCTTGAGCCGCTCGTACGCCTCCCGGGTCATCCAGGTGTCGGTGGTCTTGTGCATGGGACGTTCCTTGTCTTCACGAACAAGCGCCACGGACGCTGTCCGTGGCGCGGATGGAGTACGCGAGGGCCGGGGGTGCTGTCCCTCGCCTTGAGTGTGTCCACCGGCGGCGGGTCACCCGTTATCGTGAAACGACAATCACGCTGTGGTTTCTTGTCGTCCTCCGACAACGAGGGAGGCGGTGCGGTGATCACCCTCGACCGGCTCGTCAACGTTCTGGGCGGCTACGGCGCCCACCTGGTCGGCGACGGCGCCCTGCGCCGCCGCGAGCTGCGCAGCGTCGCCATGCACGACCCCACCGACGACGCGCCGCCGCTGGGCGACGCCTTCCTCGCCGTGGGGATCGACGCCTCCGCCACCGCCCTGCGGCTGGCCGAGCAGGCCCGCGCCGTCGTCGTCATCGTCCGCTCCGCCACCGGGCCCGCCGCCGAGGTCCGCGACGACCTGCGCGAACGCGGGGTCGCCATGGTCGTCGTCGAGCCCGCCGTGTCCTGGAGCCAGATCTCCGGCATCGTCTACGGGCTCGTCCTGGAGGGCCGCGAGACCGAGTCCGGCCGCGGCCCCAGCGACCTGTTCGCCCTGGCCGACACCGTCGCCGCCGAGGTCGGCTCGCCCGTCGTCATCGAGGACCGCGCCTGGCGGGTGATCGCCTACTCCGCCGAACAGGCCGACACCGACCGGGCCCGCCGGGACACCGTCATCGCCCGGCGCTCCCCGGCCGGGATCCGCGACCGCCTGGTGGCCGACGGGACCGCCTCCCGGCTGGCCGCCGCCGGCGCGCCGCTGTACGTGCCCGCCCTGCCGGAGTTCGGGATGGGCGGGCGCACCGCCGTGCCGATCCGGGTGGGCCGCGAACTCCTCGGCTCGCTGTGGGCGGTCGGCGACACGCCCCTGGACGCCGACCGGGCCCGGGCGCTCAGCGAGGGCGCCCGCACGGTGGGCCTGCACATGCTGCGCGCCCGGGTGAGCAGCGACCTGGAGCGCCAGGTGGAATCGGAGTCGGTCATCGACCTGCTGGAGGGGTCGGAGGACCCGGAGCGGGCCGTCGACCGGATCGGGCTGCCCGCCGACGGGCTGCGGGTCATCGCCCTGCACGCGCGGGCCGCACCGCCCGACGCCGCCGTCCTGCACCTGTTCGAGCAGGTCACCACCGGGTTCGGCTGGTCGCGGCCGGGGCGCACCACCCTGCTGGGGACCACCGTCTACACGGTGCTGCCCTGCAACGGGGAGGTCGCCCCGGCCCTGGAGTGGGTCCGCGCCACGGTGCGCGGCCTGCCCGCGAGCCCGGGCGTGGCCGCCGGGGTGGGCGGCGCCGCCCGCGCGGGGGACCTGCCCGCGAGTCGTCAGGAGGCCGACGAGTGCCTGATCCTGGCGGGGGACGGCGCCGACCCGGTGGTCTACGACGACGCCTGGGACGAGGTCCTGCTGCGCCGCCTGCGGCTGTCCGCCGAGGCGGGGCGGCTGCCGGGCCGCAACCCGGTGGCGGTGCTGGTCCGCCACGACGCCGACGAGGGGACCGAGTACACCCGCACCCTGCGGGCCTGGCTGTACGCGCACGGGGACCCGGCCGTCGCCGCCGAGCTGCTGGGCGTGCACCCCAACACGGTCCGCTACCGGCTGCGCCGCCTGCGCGGCGTCGCCGACCTGCGCCTGCACGAACCCCGGGCCCGCGTCGCGCTCACCGTCGCCCTGGCCGCCCTGCCCGCCGACCCCTGAGCCCGGTCGGCCCGGCCCGGTCAGTGCCGGTAGGGGTATCCGGCGCGTTCGGCGAGCAGGCGCCTCTTGTGGTTGTTGCGGCGCACGGCCGTGCCGATGATGAGGATCAGGCCGAGCACCAGGCCGCCCAGGGGGATGAGGAAGAACGAGGCCAGGGCGCCCACGATCCCCTGGGCCATCGCGCCGTCGTCGGGCACCACGGCTATGGCGTAGGAGGCACCCGGATCGCCCTCGCAGGTGAGGGTGTAGTCGCCCCTCTCGCCCAGGAGGGTGTCGCCGACCAGTGACCAGGTCGTCGACTCGTGGGAGTACCCGGGGTGGCCGAACCCGGTGTACGACCCGCTGGGAGTGATCAACAGGCAGTCCTCGGGGGACGCGGAGGCGGAGGTGGAGTACAGGGTGAGGAGCTCCGGTTGCCCGGCCGTCCGGTACTCGAACTCCAGGCTCCCCGGGCTCTCCAGCTCGGCGGTGAACGTCGGGAGGGCCACCGCCTGCACCAGGAAGTGGACGAAGAGCGCGATCCCGGTGATGCCGCCGAGCACGATGGCCAGGCCGCCCGCCCAGTAGCCGCCCCGTCCGGGGCGCAGTTCGGAGGGGTGGACCCGGGGCGGTGGCGGCTGCTGTGCGTACATGGTCGTCCTCCCGGACTCCGGCGCCCGCCCCGCTCCGCGATGGGGGGCGAATCCTCGGCGGGCGCGCTCACGGTGGTGAGACGGGGGCCGGGGCGGGCGGGTTCCGGTGTTCGTGGCCGTCCGCGGCCACATGCGCGTTCGTGACATGCGGTGATGTATCGGGACGATCCGTCGCCGGTTGCGCGGAACCCCTTGTCATCGGCCGCATACCCGGTTTGAATCGTGAGATCCCCACCTCGACGGGGCTGAGCCGGGGCCGGGCCGCGCCGCGGCCCGCCACCGCCTCGCGCACAGGGGAGGTCGCACATGTCCTGGACGTGGAACGCCTGGCCGTGGGACGCCGATCCCGACGCCGTGCGCAAGGACGTCGCGCTCGCCCACGAGGACTTCACCGGCTCGGGCCGGGTGCGCGGCACCGTCCGCCCGGTCGTCGGAGAATCCTGGCGGCGCAGCGCCCGCCTGGGCATCGACCCGGACGGTTCGCCGCTCATCGAACTGTCCGGCTCCGACCTCGCCGACTACCGCGAGGCCCACCCGCTGGCCGCCACCCTCCCGCTGCTGCGCAGGCTGCTGCTGGACACCGCGCCGGGGCCGCAGATCGTCGCCGTCGGCGACGCCGCGGGCCGGCTGCTGTGGGTCGACGGCGACCACCGGCTGCGCAGCAGGGCCGAGGACATGCACTTCGTCGAGGGCGCCAACTGGCACGAGCGGTCGGCGGGCACCAACGCCCCCGGGGTCGCGCTCGCCCTCGACCACGAGGTCCAGGTGTTCGCCAGCGAGCACTTCGCCCGCAGCGTCCAGCCGTGGAGCTGCTCGGCCGCACCCCTGCACGACCCCGACACCGGGGCGCTGCTGGGCGTCCTCGACATCACCGGCGAGGACCAGGTGGCCTCGCCGCAGGCGCTCGCCCTGGTGAAGGCCGCGGCCACCGCGGCCGAGATGGAGCTCAAGGCCCGCCGCATCGCCGGACTGCTGCCCGGCCCGCGCCCGTCCCCGGACGTCCCGGCGCGGGCCCCCGACCACCTGCTGCTGGAGGTCCTGGGCCGCGACGGCGCCCGCCTCACCATGGACGGGCGCCCCGTGGAGCTGAGCGCCCGCCACTCCGAGATCCTGCTGCTGCTGTCGTCCGCCCCGCGCGGGCTGAGCGGTGCCGCCCTGGGCGCCCGGCTGCACGAGCGCGACGGCGCCCCGGTGACGGTCCGCGCCGAGATGTCCCGGCTGCGCCGCCTGATCGGCCACGGCCTGCTGGCCTCGCGCCCCTACCGGCTGCTGCGCCCGCTGCCCACCGACGCCGAAACCGTGCGCGACCGGCTGTGCGGCGGCGATCCGCTGGGCGCCCTGCGCGCCTACCGGGGGCCGGTGCTGCCCGCCTCCGAGGCCCCGGGGGTGATCGAGATCCGCGAGGGCCTGGACGCCGAGCTGATCGGCGAGCTCGGCGGGGAGAAGGACCCGCGCATCCTGATGGCCTGGGCCGAGCACCCCGAGTGGCGCGACGACCCCCGGGTGCTGGGCGCGGTGCTGCGCTCCCTGGACCCCCGCTCGCCCGGCCACGCCGCCCTGCGCGGACGGCTGCGCTGGCTGGGGCGGTGACCACTCCCCGCGGCAACACGACTGCAACGTGCTCGCAACGTAGGTGTGACTAGCGTCACGGACATCGACCCCCGTGAACATATCGCCGGGTCCTCGCCCGGCGCATAAGGAGGCTCACCATGGCCGTGTACGCTCCTCCCGGACAGCCCGGCAGCGTCGTGGAGTACGCTCCCCGCTACGACAACTGGATCGGCGGAGAGTGGGTGAAGCCCGTCAAGGGCGGCTACTTCGAGAACCCCGCCCCCGCCACCGGGAACACCTTCACCGAGGTGGCGCGCGGCACCGCCGAGGACATCGAGCTCGCCCTCGACGCCGCCCACGGCGCCGCCCCCGCCTGGGGCCGCACCTCCGCGGCCGAGCGCGCCGTGATCCTCAACAGGATCGCCGACCGCATAGAGGAGAACCTGGAGCGCCTCGCCGTCGCCGAGTCCTGGGAGAACGGCAAGCCCGTCCGCGAGTGCCTGGCCGCCGACCTGCCGCTGGCCGTCGACCACTTCCGCTACTTCGCCGGGGCCATCCGGGCCCAGGAGGGGCACAGCTCCCAGATCGACGGGGACACCGTCGCCTACCACTTCCAGGAGCCGCTGGGCGTGGTCGGCCAGATCATCCCGTGGAACTTCCCGCTGCTCATGGCCACCTGGAAGCTGGCCCCCGCGCTGGCCGCCGGCAACGCCGTCGTCCTCAAGCCCGCCGAGCAGACCCCGGCGTCGATCCTGGTCCTGGTCGAGCTCATCGGCGACCTGCTGCCGCCCGGCGTGCTCAACATCGTCAACGGGTTCGGCGTGGAGGCCGGCAAGCCGCTGGCCAGCAGCTCCCGGGTGCGCAAGGTCGCCTTCACCGGGGAGACCACCACCGGGCGCCTGATCATGCAGTACGCCTCGGAGAACCTCATCCCGGTCACCCTGGAGCTGGGCGGCAAGAGCCCCAACATCTTCTTCGAGGACGTGGCCGCGGCCCGCGACTCCTACTACGACAAGGCCCAGGAGGGCTTCGCGATGTTCGCCCTCAACCAGGGCGAGGTGTGCACCTGTCCCTCGCGGGCACTGGTCCAGGCGTCCATCTACGACTCCTTCCTGGGCGACGCCCTGGAGCGGGTCGGCCGCATCAAGCAGGGGAACCCGCTGGACACCGAGACCATGGTCGGCGCCCAGGCCAGCAACGACCAGCTGGAGAAGATCCTGTCCTACATCGACATCGGGCGGCAGGAGGGCGCCAAGGTCCTCGCCGGCGGCGAGCGCGTCGACCTCGGCGGGGACCTGTCCGGCGGCTACTACGTGGCCCCGACCGTGTTCGAGGGCGACAACACCATGCGGATCTTCCAGGAGGAGATCTTCGGCCCGGTGGTGTCGGTGACCCGGTTCGAGGGCTACGCCGACGCGATCAAGACCGCCAACGACACCCTGTACGGCCTCGGCGCGGGCGTGTGGTCCCGCGACGGCAACACCGCCTACCGGGCGGGCCGCGACATCCAGGCCGGCCGGGTGTGGGTGAACAACTACCACGCCTACCCGGCGCACGCCGCGTTCGGCGGGTACAAGCAGTCCGGGATCGGCCGCGAGAACCACAAGATGATGCTCGACCACTACCAGCAGACCAAGAACCTGCTGGTCAGCTACTCCGACCAGCCGCTGGGATTCTTCTGATGGACACCGGGACCGGCGTGGAGCGGGTGGCCGTGACCGACGCGGCCGCCGCCCTGCTCCGCGACCTGCGGGCCGAGCACGGGCCGCTGATGTTCCACCAGTCCGGCGGGTGCTGCGACGGCAGCTCGCCCATGTGCTACCCGGCCGGGGAGTTCCGCACCGGGGCCTCGGACGTGCACCTGGGCGACCTGGACGCGGGCACGCCCGAACCGGTGCCGGTGTGGATGTCCCGCTCCCAGTTCGAACTGTGGAGCCACACCCACCTGACCATCGACGTCGTCCCCGGGCGCGGGGCCGGGTTCTCGCTGGAGGCGCCGACCGGCAACCGGTTCCTGATCCGCTCCCGCCTGATGACCGACGCGGAGGCCGAGCGCCTCCCGTGACCGACCACGGTGCCGCCGGTGTCCATGCGCCGGACGGGGCCATCCGAAAGAGGGGAAAGCGGCGGGCCCGGGGAGAGATCCCCGGGCCCGCTCGCTCGTGTGTCGGCGGGGGCCATCCGAAAGAGGGACCGTGCCCACCTGAAAAGAGGCGGTGGGCCCGGGGGGCATCCGCCGGGCCCGCGCGCTCACGCGCCGATACGCCGGCCGGCCGGACCCCGGCGGAGCCGTGCCCTCTGGTGGAGCAGCGGTG
>NZ_JBJJBV010000170.1:0-15069 GCF_045446735.1 Nocardiopsis protaetiae | reverse complement strand
GGGCGTCAGCGGGGCAGGGGTGGCGGGCGGCGGGGCCGCGGCGGACCCGCACGCCCGTCAGGGCGGCACCGGCCCTGGCCGGGGCCGGGCGCTCCCCGGCCCGCGGGCGGCGCCGCCGCGGCGCCGGGACGGCGCAGCGCCAGGGCGGCCGGACGGCGGGTGGCGGACGGCGGGTGTCAGCGGGGCACCGGGGCCGGGGTGGCGGGGACGGGGCGCCGGAGCAGGGCGAGGGCCATGGCGGCGCAGACCACCGCGCCGAGCAGGCTCGCCCCGCCCCACTCCCCGCGTACGAGGTAGGCGGCCGCGGCGGCGGACAGCACCCCGGTGCCCATGCCGAAGGCGAAGAGCAGCGCGCCCCGGGCCCGGGCGGCCGACAGCAGCGCGGCGGCGAGCAGGACCGCGCACAGCAGCAGGTCCGGCACCAGGAAGGGGTTGTCCAGGCGCCAGGAGTCGTGCACGAACAGGTACACGAAGGTGGCCAGGGAGATCGCGGCGGCCACCGCGCGGGCGGGCGTCAGGGGGTTCACGAAGGTCTCCTCTTTGATCAGCACCGCTGATTCTCAGGAGTGCCGATGTTCAGCACTGCTGATTATCAGCGTAGGTGAATATCAGCGATGCGTCGACAGCCCTAGACTCGTTCCATGAACCAGAACGTGCCGACCGACATGTCCGGGTTCGCGGGTTACCTGCTGTACCGGCTCGGGCTCGACACCGCCCGGACACTGGAGGAGACCCTCGCCCCCACCGGGCTGCGCCCCCGCGAGGTCCGTGTCCTGGGCCTGCTGTCCGGCGAACCGCAGGCCCAGAACGAGCTGTGCCGGATCACCGGCCTGGACCGCACGACGATGGTCGCCGTGGTGGACCGGCTGGAGAAGCTCGGCCTGGCCGCGCGCCACCGCGACCCCGCCGACCGCAGACGGCAGGCCGTCACCCGCACCGAGGAGGGCGTCGAGGCGTTCGACGAGGCCGCCGGTCTGCTGCTGGTGGCTGAGGACGCCTACCTGGACCCCCTGGACGTGGCGCAGCGCGAGCAGCTGCGCGACCTGCTGCGCACCCTCTACGACTCCCGGCGGATCGACTGCTGACCGGGACCTCCCGGCCCGGCGGCTCGGCCGCCCGGCCCGCCGAGCCGCCGACGCCCCTCCCCGGGCGGGGAAACCTCTCCCGGGCGGGAGCCCCTCCCGGTTCGGAGGAACCTCTCTCGGGGCGGGGCACCCACCTCTGTCCCCGCCTCGACGCCCCGGCCCCATCCCCCGTCCCCTGTTCCTTCTCGGGTGAGTGGCCCTCGCCCCCCCTCTGGAGCACCCATGGCACGGTTCGTCCACCTGGCGCCCGCCGCCCGGGCCACCCGGGCGGTGCGCTCCGGCCTGCGGGCGACCCCGTCCCGGTACGGTGGGCGCGGGGTCTTCTGCTTCCCGGTGCTGACCTCCTACACCCTCACCCACCAGTGGCTCCGCGAGCTCGCCCGCTGGAAGGACACCCGCGGCATGGTCGCCGTGCACCTGCTGCTGCCCGACGACCAGCCCGTCGAGGTCGGCCACTACGGCGGCCCCTCCCGGCGGGTGAGCGCCGCCGAGGCGGTGGGGATCATCGCCGCGCTGGACGACCCGCGCGGCTGGGAGGTGTTCGTGCCCCGGGCGGTCACCGCCCGGGAGGTCCACGCCGTGCGCGCCGTCCGCCAGGGGGTCGGCTGGCGGTACCGGCCCGACGCCCACGGGCGGCCGCCGTGCACGTGCTTCGGCTGCCGGGTGCGCGGCGAGTACGGGTCGCGGCGCCTGCTCGAACGCAGGCCCCACCCGATGGACGGCCCCTGGCCGCCGCCCCGCGTTCTGCTGCGCACCATCGACCGCGCGCTGGCCGACGGCGACGCCGAGGCGCTGTGTTCGGCGCTGGACGGCCTCTCCGTCCGGCGGCGCGGCCCCGTGGACCGGGTGCGCCCGCTGGCCGACCACCCCGACCCCCGGGTGCGCCTCGCCCTGGCGTGGACCGTCCACCTGTGGTCCACCCCCGGCACCGACGACCTCCTGGACCGGCTGGCCGCCGACCCCGATCCGGAGGTCCGGGAGGCCGCCGACGACGTCCGCGAGATCCGCGCGGAACGTTAGCCCGGAGCCCTCCCGCGGTCCTCCCGGAGCCCTCCCGCGATCCTCCCGGAACCCTCCCGCGCCCCGCCCGCGGCCCGTTCCGGCCACATCTGGCGCGGTCAGGGCGGTGGCGGCTAGGGTCGGGCGGGTGAAGATCCTGATCTCCGCGGACATGGAGGGCGCCACCGGCGTCACCTGGCCCGCCGACTGCGAGCCCGGAACCGAGCAGTGGCAGCGCTGCCGCGCGATGTTCACGAGCGACGTCAACGCCGCCGTCCGGGGGCTGTTCGACGGCGGCGCCACCGAGGTCCTGGTCAACGAGGCCCACTCCACCATGCGCAACCTCCTGCTGGAGGAGCTGGACGAGCGCGCCACCATGATCACCGGCCGCCACAAGGAGCTGTCGATGGTGGAGGGCGTCCAGCACGGCGACTGCGACGGCGCCGTGTTCCTGGGCTACCACTGCGGTGCCGGCGAGGAGGGCGTGCTCGCCCACACCTACCTGCCCAACGCCGTCACCGGCGTGTGGCTGGACGGGGAGCCCGCGAGCGAGGGGCGGCTCAACGCCGCCGTGGTCGCCGAGTACGGCACCCCGGTCATCCTGGTCACCGGCGACGACCGCGCCTGCGAGGACGCCGAGACCTACGCGCCGTTCGCCCGCACCGTCGCGGTCAAGGAGTACGTGAGCCGGTACGCGGCCCGCTGCCGCCCGCCCGCGCGCACCGCCGAGGACATCCGGCTGGCCGCGTCCAAGGCGACGCTGCTCGCCGGGCGGCTGGACCCGGCCGAGCCCTCGCCCAGGGCCGTGGAGGTCGAGGTGGACGCCGCCCACCTGGCCCAGGACGCCTCCCTCGTCCCCGGTGTCACCCGGATCGGCCCGCGCCGCGTCCGCTACACCTCGCCGGACGCCTACGAGATGATCCGCTGCTTCAAGACCGTCACCACGATGATCGCCCGGGCGATGGAGAAGGACTACGGCTGACCGTCCGCCGTCCCGCCCCGCCATAGGGCACGGCGACCCCGCCGACCGACCCCGCACCGCAGAACCGCAGAAAGGCCGCACCGTGGCCCCCACCTCCGCCGCCACCGACACCGCCCGGGCCGGTGAGGACGCCGTCGTCCTCACCCGGGAGCTGATCCGCCGGGACTCCACCAACCGGGGCGGGGGCGAGGGGGACGAACGGGCCGCCGCCGAGTTCGCCGCCGAGGCGCTGGCCGACGCCGGGCTCGCCCCCGTGGTGCTGGAGTCCAAGCCGCGCCGGGCCAACGTGGTCGTCCGGGTGCCCGGCACCGACCCGAGCGCGCCCGCCCTGCTCGTCCACGGCCACCTGGACGTGGTGCCCGCCGACGCCGCCGACTGGACGGTGCCCCCGTTCTCCGGGGAGATCGCCGACTGCCCCGTCACCGGGCTGCCCTCCCTGTGGGGGCGCGGCGCCGTGGACATGAAGAACACCGTCGGCATGGTCACCGCCGTCGTCCGGGAGTGGGCCCGCGCCGGGGTGCGGCCGCGCCGCGACCTCGTGCTGGCGTTCGTCGCCGACGAGGAGGACAGCGCCGAGCACGGCGCCGAGTTCCTGGTCCGGCAGCACGCCGACCTCTTCGAGGGCTGCACCGAGGCGATCGGCGAGGGCGGCGGCGAGACGGTGTACGCGCACGGCGCCGACGGGCGGACCGTGCGGCTGTACCCGGTGGGGGCCGCCGAGCGGGGCAGCGCCTGGCTGACGCTGCGCGCCCGGGGCACCGCCGGGCACGGGTCGCGCCCGCCCCGGGACAACGCGATCACCGCGCTGGCGGAGGCGGTCGTGCGGATCTCCGGGCACCGCTGGCCGCTGCACCCGACCCCCGTGGCGCAGGCCGCCCTGGACGCGATCACCGCCGCCCTGGGGGTGGGGCGCACTCCCGGGGACACCGACACGGACGAGGCCGTGGAGGCGCTGCTGGCCCGGCTGGGCACGGCCGCCCCGCTGGTCTCGAACGCGCTGCGCAACAGCGCCGCGCCCACGATGCTCGCCGCCGGGTACAAGGTCAACGTGGTCCCGGGCGAGGCCACCGCCGGGGTGGACGGCCGGGTGCTGCCGGGGGCCGAGGAGGATTTCGAGCGCACGATGGACGCGCTCACCGGGGACCGGGTGGCGTGGGAGTACGCGCACGCGTCGCCGCCGGTGTCCGCGCCGGTGGAATCGCCCGTGTTCGCCGCGCTGCGCGCCGCCCTGCTCGAACAGGACCCGGGGGCGCACGTGGTGCCGGTGTGCCTGTCCGGCGGGACCGACGCCAAGGTGTTCGCGCGCCTGGGGATCGACTGCTACGGGTTCTCGCCGACCTGGCAGCCGGAGGGGCTGGACTACACGGGGCTGCTGCACGGGGTGGACGAGCGGGTGCCGCTGGAGGGGCTGCGGTTCGGGGTGCGGACCCTGGACCGGTTCCTGCGGGCCTGAGCGGCCGAGCGTTGTGAGGGGGCGCGCTCCACGGTGGCGCGCGCCGCGATACCGAGGTCCGGAGAAAGTGGGGGGACGCGTGACCGAACCGATGACGGTGACCGACCAGGGCGTGACGGCGGGGGTCCGGCCGCCGCGGCTGCGGCGGGGCGACCGGGTGCGGCTGGTGGCGCCGTGCAGCCCGGTGCCGGAGCCGATGCTGGAGGCGGCCGCCGAGGAGCTGCGCCGGTGGGGGCTGGCCGTGGAGTTCGGGGCGCACGTGCGCGACCGGCACCCGGTGCTGCCGTACCTGGCGGGGCAGGACGCCGACCGGGCCGCCGACCTCCAGGACGCGTGGTGCGACCCGGGGGTGGCCGCGGTGTTCTGTGTGCGGGGCGGGGACGGGGCGCACCGGACCCTGGACTTGCTCGACTTCGCGGCGCTGCGGGCGGCCGCCCCCAAGGCGCTCATCGGGTTCAGCGACGTCACGGCGCTGCACGAGGCATTCGCGGTGGAGCTGGGTGTGGCAACGGTGCACGGGCCGGTGATCGGCACCAAGTACTTCGTGGGCGACCCGGTGGCGCAGGAGGAGCTGCGCGTGACCCTGTTCGAGCCGGGGCGGCGCACGGTGCTGACCTCGTCGGGCGCGCACGCGCTGGTACCCGGGCGCGCGGAGGGGGTGGTGTTCGGCGGGAACCTGAGCCTGCTCAACGACGGCCTGGGAACACCGCACAGCCGGGCGTCGGCCGCCGGGGGGATCCTCATGCTGGAGGACGTCGGCGAGGACGTGGCACGGGTCGACCGGATGCTCACCCACCTGCTGCGCACCGGGTGGACGGACGGCCTGGCCGGGGTGGTGCTGGGCACGTGGACCGACTGCCCGCCGGACCCGGGGGTGATCGCCGACCTGATGCGCGACCGCCTCACCCCGCTGGGGGTCCCGGTGCTGTGGGGCCTGGAGACGGGGCACTGCGCCGCCCAGCTGACCGTGCCGCTGGGCGTCCCGGCCCTGCTGGACGCCGAGAACGGCACCCTGGAACTCGCCGTCCCCGGCCTCACCTGACCGGGCCCGCCGCCGCGCGGCCGCCGTCCTGTCGTACCCGGTGGTTAGGGTGCCGGGCGGGAGCGCGGTGTCGGCCGGGCGCCGTGGGCGGAGGAGGCTGCGATGGGTGCGCGGGTGCTGGTGACCGGCATGTCGGGCAACGGCAAGTCGGCGGCGCTGGAGGCCCTGGGCGGTCGGGGCCACCGGGTGGTGGAGACCGACGACCCGGGGTGGTGGGAGGAGCGTCCCGACGGCGACGGGGTCGATCGCTTCTGGCGGGAGGACGCGGTGGCCGCGCTGCTTGCCGAGGAGGGTCCGCGCACGCTCTTCGTGTCGGGCTGTGTGCCCAACCAGGGGGCTTTCTACGACCGCTTCGACGCGGTGGTGCTGCTCAGCGCACCCGCCGAGGTCGTCCTCGACCGGGTGGCCCGGCGCAGCGGGAACGACTTCGGCAAGCGCCCCGGCGAGCGGGAGAAGATCCTGCGCGACCTGGCAGAGGTGGAGCCGCTGCTGCGCCGCGGCGCCACCCACGAGATCGACACCCGCCTCCCCCTCGCCGAGGTGGTGGACCGCCTGGACGCCATCGCCCGCGGGCCGTCCCGCACCTGAGCTCCCCGGACCGGATCAACGGTGGCGCATCCGCTCGTCCCGCTCGCCCCTGACCAGGTCGGCTGACAAGGCCTCGCCCTGTGCACCGAGGCCGTCGGCGCGGCCTTCGAACGCCCTCAGGGCCGCGGCGTTGCGGGACATGCGGACCTCCTCCCGCACCAGATCGAGGAGGAACGCCTGGAGGGACCGTCCCCTCTCCCGCGCCCTCCGGACCAGGGCGTCCCGCTCTTCTTCCGTGACACCCTTGATCTGCAAAGTGACCATGCATGTACTTTACGTGCACACCCGACCCGTGCATCGAACCCAGGAATCGGATACCTATACCGGTGGATCCCGGGGCGGGAGTCTAGACTCGACGGCATGGTGAGAGAGCCGCTGACCCAGACCCAGATCGAACGCGGGCGCCTGCTCGGCGGGATGCTGCGCAGCGCCCGCGCCGACCGCACCATGGTGGACGTGGCCCGGCAGGCCGGGATCTCCGTGGAGACGCTGCGCAAGATCGAGGGCGGACGCATCCCCACCCCCGCCTTCTTCACCGTCGCCGCCATCGCCGCCGCCCTCGACCTGTCGCTGGACGACCTGCTGCGCCGGGTGGACGACGCCGTCGCGACCGCCGTGAGCGCCTGAGGGAAAACGTCTCCCCCCTTTTGCCGGAACCCTCCCGCGTGGTCTGATCCGGTGGACCGTCGACCGCGACCGAAGGAGGACCGGTGGAGAGACCCCCCGCGAACGTGCGCCCCGCGTGGTGGCTGAAACCCGTGAACGGGCTGCTCGCCCCGTTCGAGGGGCGGTTCGGGGGCGAGGGGTCCTTCGACGCCGCGCTGCGGGCGGCCTCCTCCCGCAGCGGTCTGCCCTGGCCCCCCGACGAGCCCTTCCTCTCCGGCATGAAGGTCCTCCACGACGCCTGGCAGGCGGCTCCCGACCTCACCCCGCTCGGCCGGTTCTCACTACAGACCGAGATCCGGCGGCGACTGGAGAGGCGCCTGCGCATGCTCCACCTGCTCGACGCCCGCCCGGAGATCGCCGCACAGACCGTCGACCGGCCGGTGTTCATCACCGGCCTGCCCCGGACGGGCACCACGTTCGCGCACGGGCTCCTGGCCCGGCACGTCCGGGGCCGCGCCCCCATGCTGTGGGAGCTGCTGAACCCGGTCCCCGACACCGGCCGGCCCGGAGAGCGCACGGTGAGCAGGCGTGAACGCCTCGCCGCGGCCCGGACACAGGTCCGGGGCACGCACGCCGCCGGCCCGGGGTTCGGGGCCATCCACCCCATGCACCCGCTGGAGCCGGAGGAGTGCATCTTCCTGCTGCCGCACGGCCTGAACAGCCACATCCTCGCCCACGTCCCCGACTACCGCGCGTGGCTGGAGCGGCGTGACGCCACGCCCGACTACGTCTATCTCAAGCAGCAGCTCCAGGCCTTGCAGTGGGGGCGCCCCGCACGGCGCTGGGTGCTCAAGTCGCCGTGGCACCTGTCCAACGTGGACGTCCTGCTGTCGGTCTTCCCCGACGCGGTGGTCGTCCTGACCGACCGCGACCCCGCCCGGGCGATGGCGTCGTGGGCGAGCATGACCGAGGCGGGACGGCGCCTGCACTGCCACGGGGCGGATCCGCGTCAGATCGGCCGCGAGTGGGTGGACATCTGGGCGGGGGCCGCGGAGAGCGCCCGCCGCGTGCGCGCCGGGCAGGGCCCCGGGCGCTTCCTCGACCTGCCCTACGACGAGCTGACGTCCGACCCGCTCGGGGCGGCCGAACACGTCTGGCAGAGCCTCGGCGAGGAGTTCGACCCCGAGAGCCGGGCCCGCACCCTCGCGTACACGCGGCGGGACCGGCGTGAGAACCCCGGCGGCCACAAGTACGGGCTCGACCGCTACGGCCTCACCGCGGAGGAGGTGCGCGCGGCCTTCGGCCCGGACCCGACCGGTTCGGCGGCCGCCCTCGCGCACGACGGGGACTGAGGAGCCCGGGCGCGCCGACGGCCCCCGGAGCCCGGACCTCCCGGCCCGGGGAGGGGGACCGGGGTTTAGGTTGGGATCTCACGCCCCCACCGGGCGTGTTCGCGACCCCTCCGGCCGCACGGGTGGTAGGCACGAGGGGGCCGTGTCGACGAGGACCAGCAGGGGGAGACATGAGCGAACAGGCATTGCGGGTGGACGAGGCCGAACTCCGCGGCCTCCTGGACGGCCGGTGGGCCCACGTGCGCGAACGCGCCCGGGACCTCCTCCAGGGAGAGCAGTACGCCCCCGTGTACGGCCTGTCCGTGGAGGAGCACCGCGAGCGCACCCTGTCCCAGCTCCTCGCGCTGGCGCAGACCGAGCTGCCCGCGTACGGCTTCCCCGCCTCGGTGGGCGGCGCGGACGACATCGGCGCCTCCGTGGTGGCCTTCGAGATGCTCGTCGCCGACCTGTCCCTCATGGTCAAGATGGGTGTGCAGTGGGGCCTGTTCGGCGGGGCGATCCGCGCCCTGGGCACCGAGCGGCACCACACCGAGTACCTGCCCCGGGTCATGTCGGTGGAGCTGCCCGGCTGCTTCGCGATGACCGAGACCGGCCACGGCTCGGACGTGCAGCACCTGCGCACCACCGCCACCTACAACCCGGTCACCGAAGAGTTCACGATCGACACCCCCGACGAGTCCGCGCGCAAGGACTACATCGGCAACGCCGCGCGGGACGGCCGCATGGCGGTCGTGTTCGCCCAGCTGCGCGCCGACGGCGAGGAGCACGGGGTGCACGCCCTGCTCGTGCCGATCCGCGACGAGAACGGCGACCCCATGCCCGGGGTGCGGATCGAGGACTGCGGCCCCAAGGCCGGGCTCAACGGGGTGGACAACGGCCGGCTGTGGTTCGAGGGCGTGCGGGTGCCCCGCACCAACCTGCTCAACCGGTACGGCACCGTGGCGCCCGACGGCACCTACTCCAGCCCCGTCCAGAACCCCAATCGGCGGTTCTTCACCATGCTCGGCACCCTCATCCGCGGCCGCATCAGCGTGGCCGGCGGCGCGGGCAGCGCCACCAAGGCCGCGCTGACCATCGCGCTGCGCTACGCCGACACCCGGCGCCAGTTCACCCGGCCCGGCGGCGACGGCGAGCCCGAGCAGGAGGTGCGCATCCTCGACTACCTGGCGCACCAGCGCAAGCTGCTGCCCGCGCTGGCCCGCACCTACGCCCTGCACTTCGCGCAGGAGGAGCTGGTGACGCGGCTGCACGAGCTGTCGCGGGCGCCGCGCCGCGACGAGCACGCCCAGCGGGAGCTGGAGTCGCGGGCGGCCGGGCTCAAGGCCGTCGCCACCTGGCACGCGACCGCCACCATCCAGACCTGCCGGGAGGCGTGCGGCGGCGCCGGGTACCTGGCCGAGAACCGCATTCCGCAGCTCAAGGCCGACTCCGACATCTTCACGACGTTCGAGGGCGACAACACGGTCCTGCTACAGCAGCTCACCAAGGGCCTGCTGACCAACTTCCAGGACTCGTTCGGCGACCTGGACACGATGGGGCTGGCCCGGTTCATGGCGGGCAAGGTGTTCGAGACGGTGATCGAGCGGACCGCGGCGATCCCGCTGATCGACCGGCTCATCGCGTCCTCCCCCGGGCGCGACGGTACCGACCTGTACAACCGGGGCTGGCACCTGGAGCTGTTCGAGGACCGGGAGAAGCACATCATCGAGGGGTTGGCCGGGCGGCTGCGCCGGGCGAGGAAGGACGGCAGCGACGCGTTCGAGGTGTTCAACCGGGCCCAGGACCACGTGCTGGCGGCCGGACGGGCGCACATGGACCGGGTGGTACTGGAGGCGTTCGTGGCCGGGATCGACCGGTGCGGCGACAAGGCCACGGCCAAGCTGCTGAACCGGGTGTGCGACCTGTACGTGATGTCGGTGATCGAGGAGGACCGGGCCTGGTTCCTGGAGCACGAGCGGCTGTCGACGGCGCGGACCAAGGCGGTGACGCGGGCGGTGGACGACCTGTGCCGGGGGCTGCGGCCGTACGCGGTGCAGCTGGTCAACGCGTTCGGGCTGCGGGACGAGTGGCTGGCGGCGCCGATCGCGCTGGGCGCCGAGCACAAGCGGCAGGGCGACGCGGCCCCGGCCCGCGGGTGAGCGGGGGTGCGGCCCGGGACACCGGGCGCACCCGTCCGGTAGAGTAGTCAAAGTTGATTAGCACTCCATGCTGAACGGGGAGGGTGTGGCATGTCGGCCATCCGGCTGCTGGTCCTGGGGGCGGTCCGCCTGCACGGGCGGGCGCACGGCTACCAGGTGCGCAACGACCTGGAGTTCTGGGGCGCCAACGAGTGGTCCAACGCCAAGCCGGGGTCGGTCTACCACGCCCTGAAACAGCTGGCCAAGCAGGGGCTGCTGCGCGCGCACGAGACGGCGCCCTCCACGGTGGGCGGGCCACCCCGCACCGAGTACGAGATCACCCCGGAGGGCACCGAGGAGTACTTCTCGCTGCTGCGCCGGGCGCTGTCCTCGCACGACGACCGGCGGGACATGCTCTCGGCCGGGCTGGGGTTCATGGTGGACCTGCCCCGCCACGAGGTGGTCGAGCTGCTGAGCGTCCGCGAGGGGGGGCTCAAGGAGTGGCAGCAGTCGGTCGAGTCCCACTACATGCCCGAGGAGCACGCCGACACCATGGGCCACATCGGCGAGATCATGGACATGTGGCTGGCCGTGGGCCGCGCGGAGGCGGCGTGGACGCGGCGGCTGATGGAGCGCATCGAGTCGGGCGCGCACTCGTTCGCGGGTGAGGGCGGCAACCCCTTCGAGGGCGTGTTCGCCGAGGACAACCCGGAGCTCATGAAGGCCTGGAACATCGGCGAGTCCTGACCCCGGACCCGGCCCCGGACCCGGAGGCGGGCGGCCCGCACGCCGATCCGTGGACCGGCCGGGGCACCCCGGCCGGGCGCCGGGGCGGTCGCGGGAGGCGCCGGGAACCGCCGGGTGCGGCCCGGAGACGGGCGGCCGTCGAGCACGGGGTGCCGACACCGAGCGTTCCGGCGGGGCCCGGGGAGTCCCGGTCCGGCGCCGAAGGTTCAGCCGCCGTGCCGGACCGTCCAGACGGCGACCCCGGACCGGTTGGACAGCCCGAGCTTGCGCAGGATGCTCCGCACGTGCTGCTCGACCGTGCGCTCCGAGATGTGCAGCCGCGCGGCGATCGCCCGGTTGGTCAGCCCCGCCGCGACCTCCCGGGCGACCTCGGTCTCGCGGGGTGACAGGGGTGGCAGGGGCGACAGGGGTCCCCCGCGGTCGAACGCCGCGCACCGCTCCCGCGCGCGGGCGGCGTGCCACGGCGCGTTCATGGCGGCGGCCCGCGCGCTCGCCTGCGCGAACCGCTCAGCGGCGCCCCGGCGGTCACCGAGGAACGCCGCCAGCCGGCCGAGCACAAAAGCCACCGGCCCCTTGTAGGGGGTGACCGCCGGTCCCGCCACGTGCAGGTGCGCGAACGGCTCCAGGTCCGCGCGGATCCGCCGCGCCGCGTCGCGGTCGCCCGCCGCGATGGCGAGCCCGGCGTGCGCGGCGGACGCGACCAGCCATTCGTGGCTGTTCCTGGGGAGTTCCGCGAGGTGCGGTGCGAGGGCCCGCCAGATCCCCACCGCCTCGTCGACGCGGCCCAGGCCCAGCAGGATCTCGGCGCGCCAGCCCTGGGCGAAGAGCGGGGCGCCCGCGACGGCGCGGCGCACGGCCCCCTCGACCTCGGCGAGCCCGTCCCCGACCCGTTCGGCGAGCGACGAGCGCAGGACCAGGTCGAGGAAGCCCGCGTCCCCGGCGCCCGCCGCCTCACCGGCCCGCAGCGCCGCGTCCGCGAGGCCGGGCACGTCGTCGACCCGGTCCTCCAGGAGCGCGAGGCCGGCGTGCACCAGGGCGAGCCGCCAGCGCCAGAGCGGGCTGTCGAGGCGGTCGACGACCGCGGTGAACTCCACGAGCCCGTCGTTGAACTCCCGGCGCAGCCCGAGCTGTTCGACCGCGTCGAGCCGCCACATCCGCGCCCAGGCCAGGATCCCGTCGTCGGCGGCCGCGGAGCCGAGCGCGGCCGCCCGGGCCGCCAGCTCCAGGCGGGTGCCCGTGCCGTCGGGGCCGATCGCCGCGGTGTGCTCCGCCTGGAGGGCGAGGAACGCGCGCTCGGCGTCCGCCGCGGCCATCCGGTCGGCGGGCTCGGGGCCGCCACCCACGCCGTCGCGATCGCGGCGTGCTGGGCGGTCAGCGCCTCGCGCAGGTCCGCGTGTTCGGGGCCGAGCATCCCGAGCGCCTCCAGGCAGAGCGCTTGGCGGGACGCGGTGAGGCTCCAGTCCCCGATCGACGAGCCCGGCATCGCCAGGGCCGCCTGGGCGACGACGACCGCGTCACCCGTGGACCGGCCGATCCGCGCCGCCTCCCGCGAGGCCTCCCAGGCCTCGCGCCAGGAACCGGAGCGTGCCTGGGCGCGGGCGCTCGCGAGGAACGCGCGGGCCGACCGTCCCGTGTCCGACGTCCTCGTCACAGTACGCGTCCCCACGCCTCGAAGAATTGCGTATTTCACCGGATGTCCGCGGGATCCGGCGGATTTACGATGAGCCTACAGGCCCGTGAACTGGGAATACGAGCCTGGAGAACGGCCCCGGACGAGGAGGCCCCCATGACCGCCACCGTATCGGTGTCCACCCGTGCGCGGCGGATCCGCGCCGCCCGTGTCGGCGGCGTCCCCGCGATCATCGGCGGTCTGTCGGGCGCGGCGGGCACGGCGGCGGGGGCGGGCGTCCCGCTCATCGCCGTTCCGCTCACCCCGGCGGTCCTCGGCCCGTTCGCGGCGGCGCGCGTCGCGATCGGGGTTCGGCTCCCGCTGTTCGCCGCGCTCGGCGCCGCCCTGCTCCGCCGGGCCCGCGAGATCAGCGGCGTCGCGGCGAACGGGGTGTCGCGGTGAACACGGTGCGCGGGAGCCTGCTCGGCGCGCTCGTCGGCCTCGCCTGGGCCGCGGCACTGCGCGGTTACATGGCCGAACTGGCCGGCTCCCTGTCCCAGGTGGACTGGTGGGGGACCTTCGGCGCGATCCTCCTGCCCGGGGCCCTGATCGGGGCGCTGCTGGGCGCCGCGTACGGTCGGCGGGCGCGGGGGCCGACCCGCGGGCTGCGCTGGTTCGGGCTCGCACCGCTGCTGTTCGGGATCGTGCCCCTGCTGCTGCCCGGGGGTTTCATCGCCCTGGTCACCCAGGGGCTGGGCGGCGGGGCGATCGCCGTCGGGGTGGCGGCCGTCGCCGCGGGGTTCGCGATCTCCGGTGCCGGACCGCTGTGGGGGCGGATCCTCGCCGGGATCCCCGGGTTCGGGCTGCTCATCGCCATGGTCGTCGCGACGCCGTTCGTCGGCGGGCCGCGGCTGGCGGTCGACGACGCCCGGGGGGCGTGGGTCGCCGTCCTGTTGGGATCGCTCCTGGCCCTGCTCGCGCTCGCCGCGTCGATCCCGTTCCGGCCCGTGCCCGGCGCCGACCCGCGGGAGGGCGCCGGGTCACCTCGGCCTCAGGTGCGGGCCGGTGGGCGGCCGCCCGGGTAGGTCAGCGCCAGCCCGAGCGCCAGGACCGCGGCGATCCCCAGGTAGAACCACCCGATGGCGGGGTCGTCCAGCAGCGGGAAGCACAGGGCGAAGGCGGCCACTTGCAGCTGGCTCAGCCACCAGGCCCACGGCTCCCCGCGGCGGAACGGGATCAGCAGGACGACCAGCGCGTAGGCGTTGAGCAGCGCGAAGACGACGAACATGAACCGATCGGTCGCGCCCTGGGAGAACGCGAACACGCCGACGGCGTGGTTGAGGAGCATCAGGGCCGTCGGCGCCGTGAGGACCCACCAGCCGATCCTGTGCGGGACCGATCGCGCGGCCCGCGTTCGTGTCGGTGCCATGGCCCGTCTCCTCTCCGGGGGACTCGCTCTCCTTCGACCATAGAAGGGGGCGGCCGACCGCCACATCCGTGGAAACACGCAGGACCGGGGCCGCGGTGGCGGCCCCGGTCCGCGCGGGGGTCAGAGGGAGAGCGAGCGGAAGCGGACCGCGGCCATCGGGCAGGCGACCAGGAGCAGCAGCACCGGCCACAGCACCGCCAGGAACAGGGCGTTCTCCGCCGCCCAGGAGGTGCCGACCGCACCGGGGTTGCCGAACAGGTCGCGGACCGCGGTGGCCGTCGCCGACATCGGGTTCCACTCGGCGACCGCCCCCAGCCAGCCCGGCATGGACTCGGGGGAGGCGAACGCGCTGGAGGTGAAGGCCAGCGGCCACACCAGGATCTGCACGGCCATCACCAGCTCCGGCCGCCCCACGATCAACCCCAGCCACACACCGCAGGCCAGCATCGCGGCGCGCAGCAGGAGCAGCAGGCCCACCGCGCCCAGCGCCGCGCCCAGGCTGCCGTGCCAGCGCCAGCCGAGCGCGAACCCGGCGGCGAGCACGATCGCCAGGCCCGCGACGGACTCGACGAGGTCGGCGACGCCGCGCCCCACCAGCACGGCGGTGGGGGCCATGGGCAGGGAGCGGAACCGGTCCAGCACCCCGCGCTCCAGGTCGCGGGTGATGGCGGTCATCGTGCTCTCCAGGCCGAACGCCATGGTGAGCACGAGCAGGCCCGGCACCAGGAACTCGGTGTAGTCGCCGCCGCCGGCGACGGTCATGCTGCCGCCGAGGAAGAGCGCGAAGAGCACCAGCATCATCACCGGGAAGAGCAGCCCGATGACCGGACCCAGCGGGTTGCGGGCCCAGCGGGCGAACTCGCGGCGGGTCATCGTCCAGGAGTCGCCCGCCCAGCGGGCGAGCGCACCGAGCTCCTCCTCATGCGCCCGGGCGTCGTACAGGTCGGTCGTGCGTGTCATGTCCTTCTCCGATCGTCGTCAACGTCCCGGGCCCGAGCCGGGGGCCGGGAGGTGTCCTGCCGCCGCGCGGCCGACCCCGCTCCGGGCCGAGGCGCGTCCC
>NZ_JBJJBV010000017.1:0-84639 GCF_045446735.1 Nocardiopsis protaetiae | reverse complement strand
CCCGGAGCCAAAAGGCTTCCGGGCGTTCGTGCTGCTCAGTGTGAGTGGCTAGGGGCGGGGTCGAACCGCCGACCTTCCGCTTTTCAGGCGGACGCTCGTACCAACTGAGCTACCTAGCCGTACCGCCGAGAATTCGGCGAGCGCGGTCCTGACGGGATTTGAACCCGCGGCCTCCACCTTGACAGGGTGGCGAGCACTCCTAACTGCTCCACAGGACCTCAGTTTCGGCCGCTTACCGGGCTTGCCCGGTCCGCGTCCGCGGTTCCATTCTGCCAGACGTCCGGCAGTGGTCGAACCGCTTTGTACCCCCAACGGGATTCGAACCCGCGCTACCGCCTTGAAAGGGCGGCGTCCTAGGCCGCTAGACGATGGGGGCCCGTGTGACAGGTCCAGCATAGGGGAGATTCCCACCAACACCAAAGCGATTTGCCCACTCCGGCGAAAGCGCCCCGACCTGCGACAACGCCCGTTCAGCGCCCGTTCAGCGGTTGCGTCCGCCGGTCGGGGACGCCTCGTCGGCCTCGGGTTCGGGCTCGCCCAGCGGGCGGTCGGGGTCGGTCTCGATGTGCCGTTCGACCTGGGCCGATGTGAGCCCCAGCCCGCCGAGGTCGATGTCGTCGCGGGCCTGGAGCCGCCCGGTCTCGGAGTCGAAGTACAGCACCGAGGCCTGGTAGGGGGTCGGCCGGCCGCGGCCGTGATCAAGGCCACGCAGGCCGGCGCCGCCGGTGGAGCCCTGGCTCAGGAACCGGGTGCCCTGGTCGGTGAGCCGGGTGGAGCGCAGGTGGTCGCCGCCGGTGAGCACCAGCGGGACGACCCCGTCGAACGCCTCCGCCTGGGTCTGCGTGTGCAGGAGGGCGAGGTCGACCTCCTCCCGGCCTCCGATGACCTCCGCGGCCTGTTCCCGGCCGAGCGCGGCCACGCCCTCGGTGGTCGGGTTGAGGCGGGTGGCGTCGGGTGTGTACCGCGGGTCGCCCGCCCCGTACAGGGTGAGCCCGCCGACCTCGCGGACCTCGCCGTCGAGCACCACGGCGTTGGGCTGGGCGGCCACGGCGCGCTGGGTGCCCATGGAGTCGTGCTGTCCGCGCACCCACACGTAGGGGACGTCGAGTTTGCCGATCTCGTCGGCGAACACGTCCTCGGCGGCGCTGCCCCGGTCGGTGAGGTCGCCCGAGTCCACGATGAAGTCGACGGCGTACTGCTCCCGCAGGGTGCGGATGATGCTCCACGACGCCGGGTTGAGCTGGATGTCGGACACGTGCAGGACCCGGACGACGGACTCGTCCTCCTCGTACACCGGCAGGCCCGAGGTCGCCTCGTAGATCATGGCGACGTTGCCGACCAGTCCGGCGAGCTGCTCCTGGTACTCGTTGAACCGGCCCACGACCTCCTCGGCGCTGCCGACCACCTGGGGCGCGCCGGCGATGAGGCCGGTGTAGCGGGGTTCGGCGATGGCGCTCGGGTTGAACGTGTACCCGGCGGCCGCCCCGGACCCGGCCAGGACGGCCAGGCAGACCCCGGACCCGGCCAGCGCCCGCCACGCGTTGCGGAACAGCAGCAGGCCCATGATCGCGGCGCCCAGCGCGGCGGCGAGCACCGAGCGGACCACCAGGGCGATGACGCCCTCGCGCAGGTCGCTGCCGATCCCGGCGGCCATCCGGTTGATGGCGTCGGGGTCGGCGAACATCTCCTGGGCGGCGGAGAGCCGGATGTCGGAGATGGTGGCCTCCAGCCGCAGCGGCGCGCTGTGGGTGTCGAAGGCGAGCTGTCCCAGGGGCGCGACGTTGACGACGGTCTCGCCCCGCCACTGGGGGCTGAGGCTCAGGGTGACGTCGGCGGGGCCGATCGGGGTGACGACCTGCCCGGCCAGGGCCAGGCCGAGCCATCCGCCCACCAGGCCCGCGGCGACGACGCAGCTCCAGCGCCAGAGCCGGCCGGCGCGTATCCGGGAGAGGGCCTCGCGGAACCGCCGGGCGGCTCCGCGGTAGTCGTACGCGCGGATCGCTTCCCAAGACAACACACCCCCATCATGCCGCTGACGGGGACCGTTCCCAACGTTTCCTCCCGTCCAGAGTGTTATGTCGATCCCGCTCGCCCGGACCGGGTCCGGTGGCGCGGCGGGCGGGCGGCACAATGGCGGTTGTGGTGGAACTGACGCGCAGGGAGTTCGAGGAACTGGTCGCCGACGCGCTGGACGAGATCCCGCCGGAGCTGGCGGGCCTCATGGACAACGTGGTGATCACCGTCCAGGACGAGTCTCCGGACGGGCTGCTGGGCCTGTACGAGGGCATTCCGCTGACCGAACGGGGGGATTCCTACTTCGGTGTGCTGCCGGACCAGATCTTCATCTACCGGTTCAATATCTGTGCGATCTGCGAGACCCGTGAGGACGTCGTCGAGGAAGTCCTGATCACGGTGGTCCACGAGATCGCGCACCATTTCGGCATCGACGACGAACGCCTGCACGAGCTGGGCTGGGGCTGATCAGGGTCGTCCCCATGGACGCCGTGCGACAGTCCGAAACCCCCTATCCCCGGGGGGACCGGGTCCCACTCCCGGGGCTCTCCGTGCACGCCGCCGCGGCCGGAGGGCACCGGCCCCCCGCATCCGAATCCCTTTCCCACCCGGCTTTTCCGCCGTGAGCTGGGCGGACGATCCGGAGTACCGATAGGGCGCGAGATCCCGTGACCCGACGATCCATTACCCCCAGCAACGAATCAGACACGAATTCCTTGCAACGGCTTGCGAGGAAGCTCACGTTCCGGGACGGTTGGTCATTGGGACACGACACAGCGTGATTTCAACCCTGTAACAGTAAGGGAGTGCCGGATGGCCAATCCGCGCCTCGACAAGACACCTGACGGCGAGGGTCCCGATCCCTCGTCCCCCCCGCAGAAGGACGCTTGGCGCAGCAGCTACCGCGAGGTCATGGCGATCGGGGAATTCCGCGCCATCTGGTCGGCCCACATCATCTCCACCGTCGGCACCAACCTCCTCAACATCGCCGCGAGCATCCTCGTCTACCAGATCACCGGCTCCCCCCTGGCCGCGGGCTTCACCATCGCCCTCGGCTTCCTCCCCCCGCTCATCGCCGGACCGCTCCTGTCCGGGCTGGCCGACCTCTTCCCCCGCCGCCAGGTGATGATGGTCTGCGACCTCATCCGCGCCCTGCTCATCGTCTCCATCGGCATCCCGGGACTGCCGCTGTGGGCGGTCTGGACGCTGCTGTTCTGCTCGGTGCTGCCCGCGCTCCCCTTCGCCGCGGCCCGCGCCGCCCTGTTGACCGAGATCGTCCAGGGCGAGCGCTACGTGGCCGGCACGGCCATCATCCAGCTCACCGGGCAGGTCGGGGTCCTGGTGGGCTTCATGGCCGGCGGTTTCACCTCGGGCCTGTTCGGCCCGCACGCCACCGTGATGTGCAACGGGGCGCTGTTCGTGGTGACCGCGCTCATCGTGCGGTTCGGGGTCGGGACGCGCCCGGCGCCCGAACGCGGGGACAAGTCGGAGGGCGGCGGCTTCCTGCCGATGATCACCGGCGGGGCCAAGCTCGTCTTCGGTGACCCCCGGCTGCGCACGCTCGCGCTGCTGGCCTGGCTGGCCGGGCTCTACATGGTCCCCTACGGGTTGGCGACCCCGCTGGCGGCCGAGGCGGGCGGCGGCGAGACCGCGGCCGGGGTCGTCATGGCGGGAACGTCGATCGGCGCCCTCGTGGGCGGCCTGGTCCTGACCCGCCTGGTACCGCCGGTGACCCGGCTCCGGCTGCTGGGGCCGCTGGCCGTGCTGTCGTCGGTCCCGCTGCTGGTGTGGCTGTTCGACCCGCCGCTGTGGCTCATGGTGACCGCGCTGGCGCTGTCCGGCGCGAGCGCCTCCTACCAGTTCGTGGCCAACGCCGCGTTCGTGCTGTGCGTTCCGGGGGAGGGGCGGGCGCGGGCCTTCGGCCTGGTCGCCGCGGGTCTTCAGGTCTCCCAGGGGTTGGGCATCCTGGCGGGCGGCTTCTTCGCCGAGTTCTTCGGCACCGGAACGGTGGTGGTGGGCGCGGGTGTGCTGGGCATCGCGTGCGCGCTGCTGCTGGTCCTGCCCTGGTCGCGGATGAGCGACGAGGTCACGCGCAGAATGCAGGAGACCGAGACCCCGGCCTGATCACGGGCCCGGTCTCGCACCGCGCTGTCGGTCCCCGCGCCGCCCGCGGGCCGTCACCGCCCCGATCTCTAGGATCGGGGCCGACGGCCCGCGGTGTCGGCGCAGCGCTCGCCGGTGTTCTCGCGCTCCTCCTCGGTCTCACGGTCGGTCCGCTGGAGGTCGCGTCGTTCCCACCCCGGGTGCGCTCGGAGGCTCCACATCAGTTCTGTCCCGGCTTTCCCTGGAAGTTGCGGATGATCTGTTCGAGCAGCGAGTGCTGCTCTCCCTCGGCCGGCATGATCAGCAGCGCGAGGACGTAGACGAAGATGCCGCTGAAGCCGAGCACGGTGAGGACCACGAACACGAGGCGGACGATGTTGGCGTCGATGCCGAAGTAATCGGCGATACCGCCGCACACACCGGCGAGGAAGCGGTTGTCGTTGCTGCGCCGGAAGCGCTTGCCCTGGAGTTTCTCGTTCATGTCCTCAGCCTGCCCGCCCACGGCGGTGTTTCCCATCGGGGAGAGCCCTGGAGCGTCCCTGACATCCCCCCGACGCCCCTGACGGGGCTCCGGGCCGCACCCCGGCGGGGTGCGCGGAGGTTGGACGCGGGAGGCGCTCCTGGCGTTCCCTCCGCCCGGTGAGTCATGGAGCACACTACGGGCCGGGTACGACGAACGGCGTCCATCCGGCGTCCATCCGGCGGCCGCCCGGCGGTCCCCGCGGGCGGCGGCTCAGCGCGGGCCGTACACCTCGCCCAGAACGCGGAACGCGGAACGGATCCGGGCGCGCACGCCCTCGGCGTCCTCCTCCTCCGAGTACCGCAGGTTCCGCATGGTGTGCCGCATGACGGCCATCGCCGTCACCGCTGCCAGCTGGGACCGCTCCGACTCGGGCGGCTCGCCCAGGCGCTCGGCGATGGCCCCGGCCATCATCTGCTCCATGTCGTGGAACCGGGCCAGCACCCCGGGGACGAGCTGGGGCTCCCGGTCCATCAGCCGCTTGCGCAGCCGCATCTCCTCCCGCTGGGCGGGGAGGTCCTCGGTGTCGAGGAGGAACGCGATGAGCAGCCCGATGAGGTCGTTGGTGAAGTCCCCGGTGGGTCCGCCCGCGGCGAACTCCCGGGTGGCGCCCGCGTCGACGGTGCCGGGCAGGTCGCCCAGGAGGGCCTCCTCCTTGGTCCCGAAGTAGTTGAAGAAGGTCCGGGTGGAGACGCCGACGTCGGCGGCGATCTCCTCCACGGTGACGTTCTCCAGGCCGTGTTCGAGCGTGAGCCGCACCGCGGCCTCCCGGAGGGCGCGCCGTGTGGCCGCCTTCTTGCGCTCGCGCAGCCCCATCCGCTCCTCCTCCCTCCGTTGGCCGGTCACCTGTCGCGCTCCTCTCCCGGTCCGCGCCGGTCCTGTCGGCGCGGTTCTCCTCGTCACTGTGCCAGGAACGGGGGACGGCGGGGTACTTCCGGGCCCCGGAGGGTGCGCGCCCGGGCCGGAAAGTGCCGCGAAACGGCTGATTCGACCATCCGGCGTGAGGAATCCGACAGGAATGACCGCGCTTCTCCGGCTTCCCGGAAAAGGACGACCGGAATTTCGACGGCGAAGGAAAGAAACCACGAACACACATGTCCGGAAAACTTCGGGAAAGTCCCACCCCGAGCCGCGGCCACCAGTACAGTCTCCTCAGCAGTGAGTGCGTTCCCCCTTCATTTCGGACATCGGACCCCCGGTCCGTCATCACCAAGGAGCACATGTGGCTCGGAATAGGTTGCGTGCCGCTCTCGTCGCAGCGGCGGCCCTGGCCACCCTCGTCGCCGCCCCCGGCCCCGCCCAGGCGGCCTCCACGACCGGAGCGCTCATGATCACGCACGTGCGGCCCAACGCCGCCGGCGCGGACATCAAGAACAACCGGCAGACGAACCTCAACGGCGAGTACTTCATCATCAAGAACGTCACGAAGAAGACGGTGAACCTCGCCGGGTACGTCCCCGACATCACCACCAACACCTACGGGCGGCCGCTGCCGGCCTACAACCTCCCGGCCGGCGCCCGCGTGTACGTGCACACCGGCAGCGGGACCAACCGCAAGGACGCCAACGGGAACCACCACGTGTACCGGGGCTACGCCCGCCACGTGCTGCCCAACGACGGCACCACCCAGAACCCGAACCTGCGGCTGAAGAAGCCGAACTCACGGGACGACAACAAGGCGGCCGGGACCATCAGCAGCTGCGACTGGAAGAAGGCGGCGGACGGCAAGACCTACGCCTGCTGACCCCTTGTCACTGAACCTCTGAACCTCTGACACTGCTCACTGCTCACTGTGCCCCCGGACCCGCGACCTCCGGGGGTTCTCTCGTTCCCGGCGCCTGCCGACCTTCGTCGAAGGCAGGTGTTGCTTTTTGCCTCCTTACGGGCGATGTGCCGCCCCCGCCCCGGCTCGTAGTGTCGTCCCGACCGTGCCATCACAACCGTGCCGCCGCGGGGCGTCCGGCACGACCGGGAGGACATCCATGACCTGGCCGGAGGCCCTGCTCCTGGGCGCGACCGCCCTGCTGCTGCTCGCCCTGTGCCTGCCGGCCCGGGTGCGCCGGCCCGCGGTCGTCTCGGGGATGTCCCTGGTGGCGCTCTGCGCCGCGGCCGGACTCCTGACCGAGATCCCGGCCGGGTTCCCGACCGGACTCCCGACCGGGCTCCCGGCCGGCCCCCGCTGGCAGTGGCTCCCGATCGCGGCGGGCGCGCTCCTCGCACTCGCGCTGGGCGCCCTGCGCCTGCGGGGGCCGCGGCCGGACCGGCGCCGGGGCCCGCGGGCCACCGCGTTCACGCTGGCCCTGCTCGCCTGTCTGAGCTCGGCGGGCCTGGGCGGGCTGGCGGCCTGGGCGGTCCCGGTCCCCGCCTTCCCCGAGCCCTCGGGGCCGCACCCGGTCGGCGTGGTCACCGTGCAGTGGGAGGACCCCGACCGCGAGGAGACCTGGACCGACGACCCGGCGGACCACCGGGTGGTCGTGGCCCGGGTCTGGTACCCGGCCTCCCCCGATGCCACCGGGGAGCCCGCGCTCTACCTGGGGCGCGACGCCGCCGAGGCGGACACCGTGGCCGCGGGGCTGGCCGCGGGGTTCGGCGTTCCGCCGCTCGTGCTCTCCGACGCGGCGGCCGCCCGCGCCCACGCGCTCACCGACGCGCCTCCCGCCGCGGGCCCGCACCCGGTGGTGCTCTTCTCCCCCGGCCTGGGCGGGGTCCGCACCCAGAACACGGTGTGGGCGGAGGGGCTGGCCTCCCACGGCCACATCGTGGTGGCGCTGGACCACCCCTACGACTCGGCGGTGGTGGTACTCGACGACGGGACCGAGGTGCGCGGGGCGCTGAAGGCCACCGGCGACCCGCTGGAGGACGACCTGCTGGCCCGGGAGTGGGCGGACATCCGCGCCGCCGACCTGGACCTGGCCCTGGTCCGGCTGCTGGAGGCGGACGGCGGACCGCTGGCGGGACTGGCCGACCCCGACCGGGTGGCCGTGGCCGGGCACTCCCTGGGCGGGGCGGCCGCGCTGCTGGCGGCCGCGGACGACCCGCGCTACAAAGCAGTGATCAACCTGGACGGCCTGCCGCGGCTGTCCGAGGACTCCTCTCTGCCGCAGCCGCTGCTGGCCCTGGTGGCGGACTCCGGCACCGGCAGCGCGGAGGGCGACACCCGCTACGCGCTGGCGCTGGACGCGGCGTTCGCGGCGTCCGACGAACCCGGGTACGCGCTCACCGTGCCGGGGACGGCGCACCTGGGGTTCAGCGACTCCCCGTTCCTGCTCCCGCCCTTCCCGTCGCTGGTGGGCTCCCTGGGCCGGGAGGAGACGGCCCGGATCACCGAGGCGGCCTGCCTGGCCTTCCTCGACGCGAGCCTGAACAACGCCGGTACCGACGTCGCAGCGGTCCTCACGGAGCTGGGCGAGGTCACCCCGATGCCGTAGCCCGCCCCGCTCCCGGTCCCCCTCCCGGCCCCGTCGGCGCCGCGGGGAGCGGGGGCGGCGCCTGCCCGTACACCTCGGCGAGCAGGGCGACCGCGGCGAACGCGGCGGGGTGCGGGTCGTGCGGCCGCCAGACCGCCCGGACCGGGATGGTCGGGGCGTCGCGCACCGGCCGGAACACGACCCCGTCGCGGCGGTACTGGGCGACCGTGCCCTCGGCGGTGATGCCCACGCAGCGGCCGGTGGCGATCTCGGCCAGCCAGTCGTCGATGTCCTGGGTGTGCTCCAGCGCGGGCCGCCGGTCGGCGGGCCACAGGTGGGCGGTGGTGGTGCCGGTGCGGCGGTCCACGAGGACCCGCCGGTCGGCGATCTCGGCCAGGCGCACGGAGCGCCGCCGGGCCCAGGGGTCGTCGGAGGCCATGGCGCAGACGCGGCGTTCGTGGCCGACGACCGCGCCGTCGAACCGGCGCCCGTCCACGGCCGCGCGCACCACGGCCAGGTCGCAGGCGCCCTCGGCGAGTCCGGCGGTGGGGGTGTTGGTGCGGACCAGGTGCAGTTCCACGTCGGGGTGGCGTTCGGCCCACAAACGCTGGAACCGGCGGGTGTGCCGCCCCACCGCGGACCAGGCGTGGCCCAGGCGCAGGCGGCGGTGGCCGCTGGTGGCCTCGGTGACCAGGTCGTCGACCTCGGCCAGGACGGTCCGGGCGCGGGCCAGCACCCGGCGTCCGGCGGCGGTGGGGGTGACCTCGCGGCTGGTGCGGTGCAGCAGCCGGGTGCCCAGGGCGCGTTCGAGGGCGGCCAGGCCCCGGGACACCGCGGCCTGGGAGACGCCCAGGTGCAGGGCGGCGTCGGTGAAGGTCCCGGTGTCGGCGATGGCGACCAGGCAGCGCAGGTGGCGCAGCTCCACATCCATGCGCTCAGCGTATGCGAGCGCCGTCGCATGCATTTTGCGCATGCGCGGACCGGCCGCATGATCCGGACATGGAGACGTCGACGCAGGCGCGCCCGGCGGGCGCGGGACAGGGCACCGGCGGCACCGGGGACTCCCGGGACGGGCGCGGACGCCTGGCCGGGATGGCGGTGATGCTGGGCGGCGGGGTGTCCAACCAGGTGGGCGCCTCGCTGGGGGCGCTGGCCTTCCCGGTGATCGGCCCGGCCGGGGTGGTGGCGGTGCGCCAGTGGGTGGCGGCCGCGGTGCTGTTCGCGGTGGCGCGGCCCCGGCTGCGGGCGCTGACCCGGGAACAGTGGCGGCCGATCGTCGCCATGGGCCTGGTCTTCGGGTGCATGAACCTGACCCTGTACTCGGCGGTGGACCGGATCGGGCTGGGCCTGGCGGTGACCCTGGAGTTCCTGGGCCCGCTGGCGGTGGCGCTGGTGTCCTCGCGCCGGTGGACGGACCTGGGGTGCGCGCTGGCCGCCGGGGGCGCGGTGGCGGTGCTGATGCGCCCGCAGCCCAGCAGCGACCATCTGGGGATCGGGCTGGCGCTCGCGGCCGCGGCCTGCTGGGCGGCGTACATCCTGCTCAACCGGACGGTGGGGCGGCGGGTGCCGGGGACCGAGGGCTCGGCCGCCGCGGCGGGGGTGTCCGCCCTGGTCTTCCTCCCGGTCGGGGCGTGGGTGCTGTGGCACCAGCCGCCGACCTGGGCGGCGCTGGGGTGCGCGGTGGCGGCGGGGCTGCTGTCGTCGACGGTGCCGTTCCTGGGCGACCTGTACGCGCTGCGTCGGGTGCCCGCCCGGTTCTTCGGCCTGTTCATGAGTGTGCACCCGGTGATGGCGGCGCTGGCCGGGCTGGTGGTCCTGGGCCAGGACCTGGCCTGGCCGGACTGGGCGGCGATCGCCGCGGTGGTGGCGGCCAACGCGGTGAGCGCGACCACCGGACGCCGCCGCTGATCGCGGTCCGACACGTCGGGGCCCCGCCCCACCTGTGGTGGAGCGGGGCCCTGCGCGTGCGGAACGCGGGGATCAGAGCAGGAAGATCCCGATCGTGCCGATCGCGGCGAAGGCCGCCGTGCCTTCGATGGCGGTCGCCACGCTGAGGGTCCGGTAGGCGGTCGCCACCGGGATCCGGCCCAGCTGGGAGACCACCCAGAAGTAGGAGTCGTTGGCGTGCGAGACGACCATCGCGCCCGCGCCCACCGCCAGCACGCTCAGCAGCATGCCCTCCGGGGAGTCCAGGCCCAGGGCGGGCAGCATCGGGGCGAGCATCGCCGAGGTGCTGACCATCGACACCGTGGAGGAGCCCTGCGCGGTCTTGAGCGCGGCGGCGATGATGAACGGCACCGCCAGGCCCAGGCCCAGCCCGCTGAGGTTGTCCGACAGGAAACCGGTCAGCGGGGAGGCGGCCAGCACCGCGCCGAACGCGGCACCGGCGCCGGTGATCAGCAGGATCGGGCCGGCGACGCGCACCGACTCACCGATCTGGTCGTTGAAGCGCTCCAGCTTGCCGTGCCCGCGCAGCAGCAGGGCGGCCGCGGCCAGGCCGAACATCAGCGCGATGACCGGGGTGCCGACGAAGGAGATCGCGTCGAAGGCGGCGCCCTCTCCGATCGGGCGGCCCGGCAGCTTGACGATCGAGGCCGAGCAGATGAGCAGCAGCGGCAGCAGGATCGGGAAGAACGCCAGGAACGCGTTGGGCAGGCGGCCGTAGCTCGCGCGCAGCTCGTCGTAGGACTGCTCGGCGAGGTCCTCGTCGGTCTCGGCGGGCAGCGGCGTGAACTCCTTGCGGGAGAACAGGCTCGCGTAGACCAGGCCGGCGATCGCGGCCACGGCGGCCACCGGCAGGCCGATGGCGATGAGCAGGCCCAGGTTGTCGGTGACGCCCAGGTTCTCGGCGGCGGCCAGCGGGCCCGGGGTCGGCGGGACCAGGGTGTGCGTGGCGTACAGGCCGGTCATCAGCGCGATCGAGGTGGCCAGGGTGGACACGCCGGTGCGCAGGGTCACGGCCTTGCGCAGCGAGTTGAGGATGACGTAGCCGGAGTCGCAGAACACCGGGATGGAGACGATGTAGCCGATGAGGGACATCGTCAGGTTCGGGAAGCGGGTGCCGAGCACCTTGATCAGCGCCTCGGCCATCGCGATCGCGGCGCCCGAGCGCTCCAGGATCACACCGATCATGGTGCCGAACAGGATCACCAGGCCGATGTTGCCCATGGTGTTGCCGAAGGCGGTCGTCACGGTGGTGACGACCTCGCCCAGCGGGATGCGGTAGGCGAAGGCCCCGATCAGGGCGGCGCCGATGAGCGCGAGGAAGGGGCTGACCTTCCAGCGCGCGGTGACGAGCACGATGGCCGCCACCAGGACGAGCAGGATGAGCAACGAGGTCACGGTCGGTGTTCCTTTTGAGCGTGCGGGGATGCGAAGTGGTGGGCGAGGAGCCGGCAGCAGTTGGAGGTCGTCCACTCGATGTCGGCGAGGACCTCCTCGCTCATCCGTTCCAGGGTCCGGGGACCCCGGGCGGTGGAGAAGGCGGCGGTGACGCCCGACCGCCGGAGTTCCTCGGGGGTGACCGAGACGTCTCCGGCGATGACCACGACGGGGCGTCCCGCCGGGGCGAGGCGGCGGACCGCGTCGACGACCTTGCCGCCCAGGGACTGGCCGTCGAACCGGCCCTCCCCGGTGAGGACCAGGTCGGCGTCGGCCATCAGGCGTTCGGCGTCCAGGACCTCGGCGACCATGCGGGAGCCGGGGACGACCTCGGCGCCCAGCAGGGCCAGGAGCGGGGCGGGCAGGCCGCCCGCCGCGCCCAGGCCGGGGCGGTCGCGGACGTCCTCCCCGGTGGCCTGCGCGAGGACGTCGGCCAGGCGGGACAGCCCGGCGTCCAGGACGCGCACGTCGTCGGGGCCGGCGCCCTTCTGCGGGCCGAAGACCGCGGCGGCCCCCCGGTCGCCGACCAGGGGGTTGGTGACGTCGCAGGCGATGCGCCAGCGCACGCTCCGGGCGCGCGGGTCGAGCCCGGAGGTGTCCAGCCGGTCCAGTGCGGTGAGGCTCCCGCCCCCGTCGGGGAGCTCGGCGCCGTCCCGGTCCAGCGGGCGGGCGCCGAGCGCGCGGAGCAGGCCGGTGCCGCCGTCGGTGGTGGCCGAACCGCCGATGCACAGGAGGATCTCCTCGACCCCCGCGTCCAGCAGCGCCGTGACCAGGGGACCGATGCCCCGGGTGGTCGCGGTCAGCGGGCGCAGGGGGACGTCGGAGACCAGGGGCAGGCCGTTGGCCTCGGCCGCCTCGATGATCCCGGTGCGGCCGTCCGGGGACAGGCCGTAGCGGGCCTGTACCGGTCGGCCCAGGGCGTCGGTGGTGTCCACCGTGCGCGCCTCGGTGCCCCAGGCACCCAGGAGCGCGTCGAGGGTGCCCTCGCCGCCGTCCGCGAACGGCAGGGTGTGGACGGTCGCCTCGATGCCCGCCGCGTCGAAGGCGTCGCGGACGCCCCGCTCCATGGCCGCCGCCACGTCCACGGCCCGGGCACTGCCCTTGAAGGAGTCCGGGACGATGGCGACGCGGACGGGAAAGCCCTGGTCATGTACGTGCAACGCGTTGGACATGTCGGAGAGCCTAAGAAGAAACCCCGTGCGATTCGACGGTGTCTCGCCCAGACTTCCTGTGAGTTCGTGTTCAGGCTGTGTGCGAAACGCACAAGGCTTCACGCGCGTAGAGCGCCATCTGCAACCCGGCCAGGTGGTCGGCGCGGCGGATGTCCGCGCCCGTGGCGGCGCGGATCCGCTCCACCCGCTGGAGCAGGGTGTTGCGGTGGACGTACACCGAGTCCGCCGCCGCCTGCATGGAGGTGGTCGACGCCACCGCCAGCAGGGTGCGCCGCTGCGCCTCGCTCAGCGCCGACGCCCGCCCGGCCAGGTGCTCCAGGCTGCGCCGGGGCAGGTGGGCAACGGCCACGGCGATGTCGCGCGACCACGGCTCGGTGCTCCCCAGTGTGGGGATGAGCCCGGCGTAGCGGCACAGTGCCCGCGCCTCCTCGGCGTGGGCCAGCAGCGCCCCGACGTCGTCGGTGGGCTCGGTGGCGGTGTGCCGGACGTCCGCGGGCATCGGGAGGTCGGGGGCCGCCCCCGAACCCACCAGCCACAGGGCGCCGTGCAGGACCGCGGACCGGTGTCCGCAGTCCGTGTTGAACCGGGCCACCGCGGTGTCGGCCAGCGGCGGCGGGGCGGCCGCCGCGTCCGGCCGGGGCGCCCCGGCCGTCCACAGCGCCAGCGACCAGGGCGGGGCCAGCCCGGCGGCGGCCAGCCGGGCCCGCGCGGACTCCGCGGAGGCGGTGCCCGAGGACAGGGCGGCGATGAGGTCGCGGGCCTCGGTGTGGCGGCGGGTGGCGGCGTCCTGTTCGTCCTCCTGGGCGATGAGCAGCTGCACGGTCAGCGCCACCACGCGGGCCAGCGGGGCGACCTCCCGGGGGTCGCCGGTGATGCCGACGACGCCGCGCAGCTCGCCGCCGATGAACAGCGGCTCGTTGGCGCCGGGCCGGTCGGAGGTCCCGGGTTCGGGGGCGGTGATGAGGACGGGCCGCCCCTCGGCGATGACCCGCTGGGCGCCCCGGTGCAGGGTGCCGCGGCGTTCGGGGTCCAGGCAGGCGATGATCGTGCCGTGCTCGTCCATCACGTTGACGTTGTGGCTGATCGTGGGGGCGATGAGGTCGACGACCCGCTGGGCGAGCTCCCCGCTCAGCGGCGCCCGGTCGGGGTTTTCTGCCATGGCCACCAGGATAGGGAGCCGCCGCGGCCGACCCGCCCTCCCGCGCCCGGGGCGGGGTCGGAGGCGGGATCGGGCCCTGGGCCCGGGGGTCCCTAGGCTGGCGGGATGGAGTCCCCCGGGTGCGGCCACCTGACGGCCCGACTGCCCTCCCCGCTGGAGGAGGTGCGCGACCCCCGGCTGGGCGGGGTGCGGCTACTGCTCAAGCGCGAGGACCTCATCCACCCCGAGGTGCCCGGCAACAAGTGGCGCAAGCTCCACCGCAACCTGGCGCGGGCGCACGAGGCGGGGGCCGACACCCTGCTGACCTTCGGCGGCGCCTACTCCAACCACATCCGGGCGGTGGCCGCCGCCGGGCGGGCCTGCGGGTTCGCGACCGTCGGGGTGATCCGCGGGGAGGAGCACCGGCCGCTCAACCCCGTGCTGGAGTACGCAGCGGGCCGGGGCATGCGGCTGGCCTACCTGGACCGGGCGACCTACCGGGCCAAGCACACCCCGGAGGTGGTCGCGGGGCTGCGCGACCGGTTCGGCGACTTCCACCTGCTGCCCGAGGGCGGCAGCAACGCCGAGGCGGTGCTGGGGTGCGTGCCCGTCGCCGCGGAGATCGACACCGGCTTCGACGTGCTGTGCTGCGCCTGCGGCACCGGCGGCACCCTCGCCGGGGTCGCCGCCGGACTGGGCCCGGGACGGCGGGCGCTGGGGTTCTCGGTGCTCAGGGGCGGGGGCTTCCTGGCCGACGAGGTGCGGCGGCTCCAGCGGGAGGCGGGGGTGGCCGGCGGCCACTGGGAGGTCGAGACCGGCTACCACTTCGGCGGGTACGCCCGCTGCACGGCCGAGCTGCGGGCGTTCATCGCGGAGTTCCGCGACCGGCACGGGCTGGAGTTGGAGCGCGTCTACGTGGCCAAGATGCTCGCCGGGATCTACGACCTCGCCGCCCGCGGCCGCCTGCGCCCGGGCACGACGGTGGTCGCCCTCGTCACCGGAGCGGCCGGTGACTCCGCGTAGATACCTCGGCCGGACGTGAACCAGGCGGTCGGCTCCGGAGTCCTTCCCGGGGAGGGGATTCCTCCACGGTCGGGGAGGACGGCGACGGATGCGGCACACGGAGGAACAGGCGGGCGTCCCCGCTCCGAAGGCGGCGGTCGTGGTCGCCCGGATCCATCAGGTGTTCCAGACCCTGGCCTACCTGATGCTGCTGATCTACTCCCTCGGCGGAACCGTGTGGATGGCCGTGCACGGCGAGGGCAACGTCATCCTCTACTGGATGTTCCTGGCCGTGCTGCTCGGCCTCTGGTGGGCCGTCGTCCTGACGGGGTGGCCCCTGTACCTCTGGGCCCGGTACCCCGGCGCCGGTTCCGCCGCGCTCCGGCGGGCGGGGATCGGCGGACTCGTCCTGGCCGCGGTCTATCTGGCGCCGCACATCCTCCTGCTCTTCTGACCCCCCGGCCGGGTACGGGGGAAGCCGGGTCGGGGAAGGCAGGGGTCCGCGCGGCCGGGGTCAGGGGAGCCGGGTGCCGGGGAGGCCGGGTGTCCGAGGCAGGGGTCCGCGCGGCCGGGTGCCGGGGAGGCCGGAGGTCAGGGAAGGGTCGGGGTCAGGGGAGTTCGTGGACGCGGCCGGTGGCGGCGCCCTCGATGGACTTGACGTAGGCCTCGGCGACGGCGGCCAGGTCCACGGGGGTGTACCCGGGGAAGAAGTCGCCGTAGTCGTCCAGGCTCTCGGTGAACACCGAGGGGCTGATCGCGTTGATCCGCCGCGGCGCGATCTCCACCGCCGCCGCCCGGACGAACGCCTCCAGCGCGCCGTTGGCCATCGCCGCCGCGCTGCCGGTGACGATGGGATCGCGCGCCAGGATGCCCGTGATCAGCGTGAACGACCCGCGCGGGGCGACGTGGGGCAGGCCGGTGCGCACCAGGTCGATCTGGGCGAGCACCTTGCCCTCGAACGCACGGGTGTAGTCCCGCGACTCCATCTCGGCGAGCGGCCGGTAGGGCACGTCGCCGGCGGCGCTGGCCACCGCGTCCACCGTCCCGACCTGTTCCCACAGCGCGGCCAGCTGCTGCGGGTCGGTGATGTCGCAGCGGAGGTCGCCGCCGCTGCGGGCGACCGCCACCACCTCGTGTCCGCGTTCGGCCAGTGTGCGGCGCAGCGCCGATCCCAGTTTTCCGGTGGCTCCAACGAGCAGAATCCTCATGCGCTCACGGTAGGCCGTGTTCCGCCTTCGGCCGCACGGGCGCGGCCGCGGCGCGCCGCCAGGACGACGAGCAGGCCCGCGACGACCCCGACGAAGTAGGGGGACGGCACGAGCAGGATGCCACTGACCAGGCACCACGCCGCCAGCACCCAGCCGACCCAGGCGGGGACCGCCACCCCGCGCCCGGCGAGGTTCCAGACCAGGGCGCCCAGCACGACCAGGGGCACGGAGAAGCTTCCGGGCCCGGCCCAGAAGGTGACCTCGTTGGACAGCTCGGCCACGGTCAGGCCGGTGTTGTCGAGCTGTAGCGGGACGGCCGCCCACAGGCCGCGTTCCGCCCAGGCCGAGACGTCCGACCACAGGAACACCGTCAGCAGTGCCAGGTGGCCCGCCCCCAGCGTGATCATGATGCCGCTCGCCCAGCGCAGCATCGCGCGCCCCGCGTTACGTTCGGTCATGGCCCGCCCCGTTCTATACGCATCCGTATAACTTATATGTACGGTAGCGTACAAACGACCGCCGCAACACCCCTGAGAACAGGTGACCAGGTGCCGCCCACAGCCCGTACCCCGCGCAGCCGCTGGATCGAAGCCGGACTCGACGCCCTCGCCCGGGGCGGCCCCGACGCCGTCCGGGTCGAGGCCCTGGCCGCCGGGCTCGGCGTGACCAAGGGCGGGTTCTACGGGTACTTCGACGGCCGCCCCGCGCTGCTCGCCGAACTCCTGGACGAGTGGGAGCGCCGCAGCACCAACGACGTCCTGGCCCGCGTCGAGGCCGAGGGCGGCAGCCCCGCCGAGAAGATCCGCCGCGCCGGGCTGCTGACCTTCACCGACGAGCTGCACCGGATCGACCTCGCCGTCCGCGAGTGGGCCCGCCAGGACCCGGCGGTCGCCGAGCGGCTGCGCCGGGTCGACAACGTGCGGATGGACTTCCTGCGCACGATGTTCGCGGGCTTCATCGACGACCCGGACGAGGTCGAGGCGCGCTGCACCCTGGCGTTCGCGCTGGCCATCGGCCGCCACTTCATCGCCGTGGACCACCCGGGGCGCACCCACCGCGAGGCGATCGTGCTCGCCGGGGACCGTCTGCTGCGGCCCTGAGGCGTTCCGTCCGGCGGCCCCTGGGCCGTTCCGTCCTGCGGCCCTGAGGTGGTCCGTCGGCAGTCCTGAGGCGGTCCGTCCGGTGCTCCTGAACCGGTCCGTCCGGCGTTCCCGAGGCGTTCCGTCACCGGCCCGGGGTACCCTCCCGCCATGGTGGAGACCCCTGTCCTGGACTGGCTGCTCGACTCCGACCCGAGCCTGCGCTGGCGGGTGGAGCGCGACCTCGCCCGCGCCCCCGAAGAGGTGTGGCGGGCCACCCGCGCCCGGGTCCCGCACGAAGGGTTCGGCGCGGCCCTGCTCTCCCGCCAGGACCCCGACGGCCGGTGGGCGGGCGGCGCCTACTTCCCCGCGGACGCCTCCCGGGACGAACCCGGCCAGCCCTGGACGGCCACCACCTGGTCGCTCAACGCCCTGCGCGAATGGGGTGTGGAACCCGGCGCGCTGCGGCCGGACACCGCCGGGCTGCTGGCGCGCAACGCCCGCTGGGAGTACGACGACCTGCCCTACTGGGGCGGTGAGGTCGACGCCTGCATCAACGCCTACACGCTGGCCAACGGCGCCTGGCTGGGCGCCGACGTGTCACCGATCGCCGACTGGTTCGTGGAGCACCGGCTCACCGACGGCGGCTGGAACTGCATGTGGGTGGAGGGGGCGACCCGCTCCTCCTTCCACTCCACGCTGAACTCCGTGCGGGACATCCTCGACCATGAGGTCCGCACCGGCGGCACCGACACCCTGCGCGAGGCCCGGCACGCGGCCCAGGAGTACCTGCTCGAACGCCGCCTGTTCCGGCGGCTGTCCACGGGTGAGCCGCACCCATGGGCGACGGACCTCGCCTACCCGTTCCGCTGGCGCTACAGCGTGCTCCGGGCCGCCGACCACTTCCGCACCGCCTCCCTGCACGAGGGCGCCGCGCCCGACCCGCGGCTGGAAGAGGCGATCGAGCTGATCCGCGCCGCCCGCGACCCCGACGGCACCTGGCACCAGCGGCAGCGGTACGAGGGCCGGGTGTGGTTCGAGGTGGACGCCCCGCCGGGCGAGCCGTCCCGCGGGCTCACCTTCCACGCCCTGCGGGTCCTCGACTGGTGGGACTCCGCCCGCCCCTGACACCGCCCCCGACACCGTTCACAGCAGGTCCCCGGCGTACCGCGCCACCGTCAGGAACACGGCCCCGGCGAGGAACACCATCGGGAAGTACAGCGCCGGCGCGGCCACCAGCGCCCCCACCCGGGCACGCCACCCCCGCCTGGGCGCGCCGCCTCCGGCAGGCGGCCGGCAGGAGCAGGGCCGCCGCCACCTCCACGGCGATCCCGACGGGATGGGCCGGGTGCTCGAAGCCGAGCATCCGGACACCCATCCAGGTGGAGACCGGCAGTGTCGCCAGGGGGAACGCCGCCGACCAGGCCCGGGCTCCGGGTCCTCGGCCGGTGCGCAGGCCGTACCCGAGCATCCCCAGCAGGGCCCCGAACCCGACTGCCACCCGAACCCGACTGCCGGCGGGAACCAGGCCCGGTACGCGAGCAGGCCACGGCCCGGGGGCGGCTGTTCGACCGCCAGGCGCCCCAGCACCCCGAACAGGGCCGCGAGCACCCCGACGACGATGAGGTGTTCTCGACTCACGCGGGAGTAGAGGACGGAACCTGGCCGCTACGGGTGCGAGAGTGGTCGTGGGCCGCGGGGGACGCGGCATCCCGGCGCGGCCGGGAGGGACGCACGGAGGTACACGCCATGACCGTTCTGGACGACCGGGCGCTCAACCGCGCCGCGCTCGCCCGGCAGGCCCTGCTCGAACCCTCCGACCGGTCGGCCCTGGACCTGGTCACCCACCTGTGCGGCCTCCAGGCCCAGGAGCCGCAGGAGCCGTTCGTGGGCCTGTGGACCCGGCTGCGCGACTTCAAGGCGTCGACGCTGTCGGACCTGCTGACCGAACGCCGCGTGGTGCGGGTCCACCTCATGCGCCGCACCGTCCACCTGATGACCGCCGAGGACGTGCTGGCCTGGCGCTCCCGGTTCGGCGCCATGCTGCGCCAGAAGGTCGCCGCGGTCTACCGGCAGGACCTCGACGGCGTGGACCTGTCCGAGCTGGAGGCCGCCGGCCGGGCGGTGCTGGCCGACGGCGAGCCCCGCACCATGGCCGAACTCGTGGACGCCGTCATCGACCGCTGGCCCGGCAGGCAGCGGCGGGCGCTGGGCGAGATGCTGATCGCCGCCCTGATCCCGGTCGTGCAGACCCCGCCGCGCGGGCTGTGGCGTGCCAAGGGCGGGGTGCGCGTCGCCCTGCTGTCGGACTGGACCGGCCGCGAGCCCGCGCCCCACGAGCCGGACGACTCGGAGGGTGCCGATGGCGCCGCTGGTTCCGGCGGTTCTGGTGGTTTTAGTGGTTCTGGCGGTTCCGGTGGTATCCGCGGCACCGGTGGCACCGACCCGGTCGGGCGGGAACTCGTCCGGCGTTACCTCGCCGCCTACGGCCCCGCCACCTCCAGCGACCTGCGGGCGTGGTGCGGGGTGGCCGGGCTGCCCGCCGCGGTGGCCGCGGTCCGGGACGAGCTGGTGTCCTTCCGCGACACGAACGGCCGGGAGCTGCTGGACCTGCCCGGCGCCCCGCTGCCCGACCCCGGAACGCCCGCGCCGGTGCGGTTCCTGCCCGCCTTCGACAACGCCGTCCTGGGCTACCAGCACCGCGGCCGGATCGTCGACGACGAGCACCGCGGCCTGTCCGTGGCCGGTGAGCGGGTGGTGCTGGTGGACGGCCGGGTCACCGCGACCTGGACGAGCCGGGACGACACCGTGTCCGTCGCCCCGCTGCGCCCGCTCACGGGGGCGGAGCGGGACGCCGTGGTCGAGCGGGGGGAGGAACTGGCGGGGTTCCTGTCGGACGGGGAGTCACGGCGGGTTCGCGTCGACGGTTGAGGGGTGGGTCCGGGGCCGGGCCTGGGAAGGGCCCGAGCTCAGGGAGGGTTCAAGCCCGGAGAAGGCTCAAACCCAGGGAAGGCCCAGACCCGGGAAGGGTTCGGGCCCGGGGAGGCTTGGGCTCGGAAAAGGCTCGGGCCTGGGGAAGGCCCGGACCCGGGGAGGGTTCAGACCCGGGGGAAGTACGTGTCGGTGAAGGTGTTGCGGAACTTCCCCTGGGGGTCGAACCGCTTCACCAGCGCGGCGAAGTCCGCGGCCCGCTCATAGGAGGCCGCGACCCCGGCCGGGGGCAGGGTGCTGAGCTTGCCCCAGTGCGGCCGCGCCCCCAGGGGCGCCAGCCGCTCCTCCGCCGCCGCCAGCACCGGGGCAACCGCCTCCGGGTCCCGCCGCCAGGTGAAGTGGAACGCCACCGAGTCGCGCCCGTACGCCGGGCTCAGCCACAGGTCGTCGGCGCGCACCGTGCGCACCTCGGAGATGTGCAGCACCGGGGCGATCCGCTCCCCCAGGCCGCGCAGGGCTGCGAACCCCTCGGCGGCCGCCGCCCGCGGCAGGTAGAACTCGGACTGCAACTCCTCCCCCGCGCTCGGCGCGAACTCGGGACGGAAGTGCGGCAGCCGCTCGAACCAGGGACCGACCGCGCCCAGCTGCTCGGTGGCGGGCCCGGCGGGCATCCCCGGCACCGGGTGCTGCGGGGTGTCCGCGGGGCGCCCGCCGTCCCAGGCCCCCGCCTGCTCCCCCTCGCGGTGCTTGAGCCAGACCCGGCCGGTGTCCCCGCCCCAGTCGGTGAACAGGCTGACGCTGTACGCGGAGCCGAACACCGCGTCCACGTTCGCCGCCACCTCTGTCAGCGGAACGTCGAGCCGGACCCGCTGGGACACGGAGAACGCCGGCTCGACCTCCAGGGTGAGCCGGGTGACCACGCCGAGGGCGCCCAGGGCCACCACCGCGCCGGGGAACGCCTCCGGGTCGGTGTCCCGGCCCAGCCGCACCGTCTCCCCGTCGGGTCCCAGGAGTTCGAGCCCACGGACTGCGGCTGCCAGGCAGCGCAGCCGGTCACCGGAACCGTGGGTTCCGGTGGCGCAGGAACCGGCCACCGAGATGTGCGGCAGCGAGGCCATGTTGGCCAGGGCGAGGCCCTGCCGGTGCAGCTCGGCGGCGAGTTCGGCGTAGCGGGTGCCAGCGGAGACGGTGACGGTGGTGGGGGTGGGAGTAGGGGCGTCGCCGGTGGCGGCCTGCCGGTGCACCTCGATCTCCTGGGGCAGGCCGTCCAGGCGCACCAGGTCGTGGTCGGAGTCGGCGACCCGGTTGAACGAGTGGCCGCTGCCCAGCGCCCGGATCCGCGGGGTGTCCCGGACCAGGGCGCGCAGGGCGTCGAGGTCGGTGGGCCGGTGGACGCGGGGGCTGGCGTAGGTGAGGTTCCCGGCCCAGTTGCGGATGGGTGTGGGGGAAGTGGGCGAAGCGGGCGAGGTGGACATGGGCTCTCCAGGGGTGCGGCGGGGGCCCACGCTATCGAACCGGAGAGTGGGCCGGGGAGTGGGCGGCCACCCATCTCTTTTTTCGATCGCTGGAATGAAAAACGGATATTGGACGCGCCCGCCCGAATCCGGGGATGCTGTTTTCAGAGAACCCGGGAAAGGCGAAAGGAAATCGGCGTGCACGAAAACGCGCGGAAAAAGAGGACCGTTCTGGTGACGGGTGCGACCGGTGGCCAGGGCGGCGCCGTCGCCCGCGCCCTCCTCGAACGCGGATGGGCGGTGCGCGCCCTGGTCCGCGCCCCGGACACCCCCGCCGCCCGTGCGCTCGCCGCGCTGGGGGCGGAACCGGTCGTCGGCGACCTCGACGACCCGGCGTCGCTGCGCGCGGCGGCCCGGGGCGCGCACGGGGTCTTCAGCGTTCAGCCCTGCGACTTGGCCGACCCCGACCCCGCGACCGAGGTGCGGCGGGGCCGCGCCGTCGCCGACGCGGCGGCGGCTGTGGGAGTCGCCCACCTTGTTTACAGCTCCGCCGCGGCCGCCGGGCGGGGGTCGGGAGTGGCGCACTTCGAGAGCAAGGAGGGGATCGAGGCGTACGTGGAGTCGGCGGGGGTTCCGGCCACGGTGTTGCGTCCGGTGTACTTCATGGAGAACTGGCGGTACGCGCTGCCCCGGCCGGGGCTGGGGCCGGGCCTGGGACCGGGGCCCGGGCGGGAGGCCGCAGGGGGCGTCGAGGGGAACGCCGGGCGGAACGTCAATGAGGGCGCCGGGCGGAAGGTCTCGGGGGGCGCCGGGCGGAAGGTCTCGGGGGGCGCCGGGGAGGGTGCCGAGAGGGAGCGGGTCGTCCCGGTCGCCCTGGACGCGGACGCCCCGCTCCAGATGATCGCTGTCGCCGACATCGGACGGATCACCGCGGCGGCGTTCGAGGAACCCGCCGAGTTCGCAGGTCGCCGGATCGACATCGCCGGGGACGAGCTCCCTGTGCGGCGGATCGCCGAGCTGTTCGCCGCGGCGGACGGCGTCCCCACCCGGTTCGAGCGGCTGCCCGACGCGGAACTTCGGGCACAGAGCCCGGAGGTGGCGAAGATGTACGCGTGGATCAATGACAAGGGGTTCGGGGCCGACCTCGCCGCGCTGCGGGCCCGGCACCCGGGGCTGTTGACCCTGGAGGACTGGCTGCGCACCGCGTGACAGCGGGAGTGGTGTGACAGCAGGGGCGGCAGGACACAGGACAGCGGGGTGGCCGCGGGTCAGGTCCGTCGGCGGATTCGGGTCGGCTCCGTTGACCTTGGAGCTGTCGGCCGGAGCTGTCGGCTCTGGAGGTGGCTGCGGGCACCACCGCGTCAAGGCGATCGGTCTGCGGTCAGTGCGCGGCAGGGCCGTCTGCGTGCGGCGGGGTGCCGTCCGTGCCGGGGCCGGTGGGGTTGCCGATGATGTCGAGGAAGGCGCGGGCCGCCGGAGTGGTGCCGGTCCGCGCCCACACGACGTACTCGATACGGCCGGTCGCGTCGGTGACGTCGAGGGTGGTCACCCCCGTCAACTGCGGCACGTAGGCGGCGGGGAGCAGCGCCACCCCCAGCCCTTCCCCCACCAGCCGGGCCATGTACTCGGCGGAACTCACCTCGAACGCGACGTCGCGGTCCAAGCCCGCGGCTTCGAAGGCCTGGTCGGACTGCACACGCCCGGCCGTCCCGGCCGGCATGTCCACGAACACCTCGTCCACCAGCCGCTCCAGGCTCACCGATGCTTCGGCGGCCAGCGGGTGGTCGGGGGCGACGACGGCGACGTGCCGGTCCCGGCCCAGTTCGCGGACGTTGACGCCCTGGGGGCGGGCGGTGGTGGGCAGTCCCAGGAAGGCCACCTCGATCTCGCCCTCCTTGACCTGTTCGACGAGGTCGTCGCTGGCGCCCACCCGCAGGCCGATGCGCACCTGCGGGTACCGGCGGCGGAAGTCGCGCAGGGCGCGGGGGACGTCGACCGCGGCGACGGTGGGGATCAGGCCCACCTCCAGCGGCCCGCGCACCTCGCCGACGGCGGCGGCGACCTCCGACACCGCGCGTTCGGCGGCCTCCAGGCAGCGGCGGGCCTCGGGGAGGAAGGCCGCCCCGGCCGCGGTCAGCCGGACCCGGCGGCTGGTGCGCTCGAAGAGCCTGGCGCCCAGCTCCCGTTCCAGCCGTGCGACCTGGTGGCTGAGCGCGGACTGGGCGACCAGGCAGCGTTCGGCGGCGCGGGTGAAGCTGTTGGTCTCGGCGATGGCGACCACGTAGCGCATCTGCTGGAGTTCCATGGCGGTAGCGTACGGCCGGCGCGGGGTCGGGCTGCGGTGGCGTGGAGTCAGAGGCCCTGGGGTTCGGGGTTCGGGGGCCGGGTCCGGAGGAGTGGGGGCAGGCCCCGGCGGGGCGGGGGTCTGCTTTGGCGGTACGGGGGGGCGGCTCCGGTGGCGGGGGGCGGGGGGCTCAGTCCCGGCAGCCCGGGGCGAGGGGGCGGGGGGCGGAGGGCTCAGCCCCGGCGGCGCGGGGCGAGGGCGACCAGCAGGCCCAGGACGACCAGGCCGATCCCCAGCAGGCAGGCGCCGGTCCAGTGGGCGTTCACCCAGACCACGGGCGCGAGCGCCCCGCCGACGGCGCCCCCGGCGAAGAACAGGGTCATGAACACGGCGTTGATGCGGCTGCGCGCCTGCGGGCGTAGATCGTAGGCGGTGGTCTGGGAGGCGTTGAGCACCGCCGTCTGGCCGGCGTTGAGCAGGACCAGGCCCACCAGCAGCCAGGCGAGCCCGCCGTGCTGGGCGGGGAGCATCACGGTCCAGCCGGCGGCAGCCAGCGCCAGGCCGGTGACCAGGACGGCGCGCGGGTGGCCGCGGTCGACCAGGCGCCCGGCCAGCGGCATGGCCAGGGGGCCGATCACGCCGATGAGGCCGACCAGTCCGATGGTCGCGGGGGTCCAGCCGTAGGGGGCGTCGACCAGGAGGAGGGTGACCACGGTCAGGTGGACGGTGAACGAGGCCATGGCCAGCGCGGCGGTCGCGATGGGGCGGCGCAGCGCGGGCAGGTCCGCGAGCAGGGCCGCGGTGGACCGCCACAGGCGCAGCGGGCGGGTGGCCTCGCTCCGGTCGCCCCCGCCGCCGGGCAGGACCCGCCACACGACGGCGGCGACGATCAGGAGGAGGACGGCGGTGGCCCAGTAGACGGTCCGCCACCCGGCGAGTTCGGCCAGAACGCCGGACACGGCGCGGCCGACCAGTCCGCCCGCCAGGACCCCGGCCATGACGATGCCGATGTCGCGGGCCCGGCGCCCGGGCGGGGCCAGCTCGGCGGCGAAGGGGACCAGGACCTGAGCGCCGACCGAGGTGACGGCGGCCAGGGCGGTGGCCGCGAGCAGCAGCCAGCCGGTGGGCGCCGTCCCGGCGAGCGCCAGGAGGAGGCCGGTGGCCGCGAGCAGGGTCGCGGCCAGGCCGCGGCGCGCGTAGCGGTCCCCGAGGGGGACGAGCAGGCCGAGGCCGACGGCGTAACCGATCTGGGCCGCGGCAACGGCCAGGCCTGCGGTGGTGGTGGTCATGCCGAGCTCGACGCGGAGCAGGCCGAGGAGTGGTTGGGCGAAGTAGTTGCCCGCCACGGACAGGCCTGCGGCGACGGCCATGACGGGGAGAACTGCGGAGGGGCGGGAACCGCTGACGGCGGTCTTCTCCCTGGGTGCGGAAAGGGAATTCGTCATGTATTCATGGTCGCCGCGCGCGTCTTCGGCGTCCAATACATTCTTTTCATGGGATCCATCGCGATCGACGATCCATGTACGGACCTCGTATTTTTTCGGGGAAATTAACGCCCTTCATAAAGGCCGCGGAAATGCACGCCGCCGGGTGCGCCGCCGGACATCCGGACTCGGTAGCCGTGAAGGCGGATGGGGGTGAGGGTGGGGTGGGGGTGCCTCCCTTTACCCCCTGGAGTGAGGGTTCCGGTACCTGCCGCCTCCGCCCTCTGGGGTGGTGCGGCGGTTCCCCTTCGGGGCTGGGGCTGGGGCTGCGGGTGACCGCGGCCGTCACCCCCTGGGGCGGGGGTTGCGGTTTTTCCTCCCGACACCCCCTTGGGGCGGGGAGGGCGATCGGGGCGGGGGTTACTACGCCAGGTGTCTGGGCTTTCAAGCGAGGTCTGTGCAACAGCCTGTTTCCAGTCGGAGCGTTTTTCCGTGGACCTGTGTGGTCGGGGATGTGCGCTGTGCCCCGACCCGTCCCCTGGAAAAGCAACACCCCCACCACCAGGGACGTGAGTCCAACGCGTACGTCTTTTTGTTCTGCCGGGCCTCGTACCGTGGGGACGGCTCCGCGCCCAGCCCGGGTCTGTACGTTCCCAAGAGGTGACCCGTGGAGACCAACGCGACCGTGTGCGGACCTTCAGACCGCCCTCCGCAGATGGCGGGCCATTTGGAAACCTGCTCTTGCTGTCTCACCCCCTGGGGCCCGGGCCCCGTCCCGCTCTACCGAAACCCCCCGGGGCCAGGGCCGGAGGCCTCCTACTGCCGTCACCCCCTGCGGCGGGGGAGGCACAACGCACTCCGGCTATGGCTAAGGCCCCGGGCAGGTGACCGGGCTGGGGCTGAGGACCCCAGGCAAGTGGGAAACCCCCTGGAATGAAGATCCCGATCGGGTGGGCAACCCCCTGGAGTCGGGCGGGAAACACCACTGCGGCCCCACCCCCTGCGGCGGAGGAAGGTGCGATGCCCTCCGGCTATGGCTGAGGCCCCGGTCACGCCAGTGCGACCTCCACCACAGAGGGCTTCCCACCTACCCGGGGCCCTGGCCACAACCCGGCCACCTTCCCGACCACCCCGCCACAGGGGGTTGCCCACCTTTCCGGAGGCCTCAGCCCCAGCCCGGTCACATCCCTGGCCACCCCCGCCGCAGGGGGTGACGGCCGCAGGAGGCCTCCCGCCCCGGCCCCAGGGGGTGTCGGTAGAGCGGGACTGGACCCCGGCCCCAGGGGGTGAGACAGCAAGAGCAGGTTTCCAAGTGGCCCGCCATCTGCGGACGGCGGTCTGAAGGTCCGCACACGGTCGCGTTGGTCTCCACCGGTCACCCCCTGGGAACGTACAGACCCGGGCTGGGCGCGGAGCCGTCCCCACGGTACGACGCCCGGCAGACCAAAAAGACGTACGCGTTGGACTCACGTCCCCGGTGGTGGGGGTGTTTTCCGGGGACGGGTCGGGGCACAGCGCACATCCCCGACCACACAGGTCCACGGAAAGACGCTCCGACTGTGAAGCCGCGGTTGCACAGACCTCGCTTGAAAGCCCAGACACCTGGCGTAGTAACCCCGGCCCCGATTGCCCTCCCCGACCCAAGGGGGTGTCCGGAGGAAAAACCACAACCCCCACCCCAGAGAGTGACGGCCGCGGTCACCCGCAGCCCCAGCCCCAGCCCCGAAGGGGAACCGCCACACCACCCCAGGGGTTGACGGCCGCGCCAGCGCTCCCCGCCCCCGCAGGCCGGGGCCCGGGACCACCGTCGGGGCGATGTGACAGGGTGCACTCAGTGCGTCGTTGCACTAAGTGCACTTGGGTGTTTAGCGTGGGTACGTGAAAGATCGACCCGTAATCGACCGGCGTGAGGCCCTGAAGTCCCGCCATCGCCGGGCCATCATCGACGCGGCGGCCGCACTGACGGCCGAGCGCGGGGACACCGGGTTCACCGTCGACCAGTTGGCCGAGCGTGCCGACGTCTCGCGGCGGACCGTGTTCAACCACTTCCGCTCCCTGGACGACGTCCTGTTGGAGGTGTTCGGGCGGATGCTGGACGAGATCGTCGACGGCATCGGCGCGAACCTGGACGACGGGGAGAACATCTTCGACTCCCTGGCCGACGCCATCCGCGGCACCGACCTGCTCACCCCCATCACCCGCCTCAAGCACTTCGTGGGCGACGCGCCCTCGGGCCGGGCCGCGCTGTTCGAGCGGGCGATGACCGACGTGGGCACGCAGCTGGCCGCGATCGTGATGCGCCGCCACCCGCAGGCCGACCCGCTCGTGGTCGACCTCATGTGCGGGGCGATCATCGGCGGCGGCGCGGTCATCGTGGGGCACTGGGAGCGGATCACCGGTGGCCGCCTGGACGACGGGTCCCGCCGGGTCTGGTCCGAGCTCCTGGAACGCATCCTCACCGTCACCCGCGACGGCTACGGCACGGTCTGATCCCCATTCTCCTTTTGTGAAGGCACATTCATGGCTGAACTCCTGTACAGGCTCGGACGGGCGTGCGCACACCGCGCGCGTACCGTCATCGCGGTCTGGCTGGCCCTGCTCGTGGCGTCCGGCGCCTCGTTCTTCCTGTTCTCCGGGGAGCTGGAGGGCGGCTTCTCGATTCCCGGGACACCCACGGACGAGGTGAACCGGCTCCGGTCCGCGGAGTTCTCGGACCTGGCCGGCGGGTCGGGGGCCGTCATCTACCGGACCGAGGACGGCTCGGCGTTCACCGAGGAGCAGCGCGAGGCGATCGTCGACCGGGCCGAGCAGGCCGCCGGGGTCCCGGGGGTCGCGGAGGTGGTCGACCCGTTCGCCGCCGCGGTCGAGAGTGCCGACGGCGCCCGGGAGCTGGCGGAGGCACGCGAGGAGATCGAGGCCGGGCAGGCGGAGCTCGACGCGGGCCGGGAGGCGGCGGAGGCCGCCGGGATGCTGGAGCAGTCCGAGGAGTTCCTGGACGGCCAGCAGGCCGAGATCGACGCCGGTATGGAGCGGATCGAGGGCGGCGAGGCCCTCCTGGAGATGTCCTCCGGCCTGGGCCTGGTCTCCGAGGACGGTGACACCGCGCAGGTCATGGTCACGTTCACCGAAGAGCAGATGGACATCCCCCAGGAGACCCGCGACGCCGTGATGGCGGTGTTCGAGGGCGACCCGGTCCCCGGCACGACCGTGGACTTCAACAGCGACCTGGCCCAGAGCCTGCCCACCCTGTTCGGCCCCGCCGAGGTGGTCGGCGTGGTCGTGGCCGCCGTGGTCCTGGTGGTCATGCTGGGCACCCTGGTGGGCGCGGGCCTGCCGCTGCTGACCGCGCTGGTCGGCGTCGGCATCGCCACCCTGATCGCGATGTCGCTGTCGGGGGTGCTGGAGATGGCGTCGGTGACCCCGATCCTGGGTCTGATGCTGGGCCTGGCCGTGGGCATCGACTACGCGCTGTTCATCATCAACCGCCACCGCCGCCAGCTCAAGCAGGGCGTGGAGATCCAGGAGTCCATCGGCCTGGCCAACGGGACCGCGGGCAACGCCGTGGTGTTCGCCGGGACGACCGTGCTCATCGCGCTGCTGGGCCTGAACCTGACCGGTATCGGGTTCCTGGGGCTGATGGGCACCATGGGCGCGGTGGCCATCGCCGTCGCCGTGGTCGTCGCGGTCACCCTGGTCCCGGCGCTGCTGTCGCTGATCGGCGGGCGCATCCTGTCCCGCCGCGAGCGGGCCCGCCTGTCCGAGCGGGCGTCCGGCGGGGCGACCGCCGCGGAGACGGTGCGGCCGATGTCGACCGGCCGGGCGCTGCTGCGGGCCGCCGTCGCGGTGGCCGCGCTGGTGGTCGTCGCCCTGCCCGCCCTGGACCTGCGGCTGGGCATGCCCGACGGCTCCTCCGAGGCCACCGACTCCACCCAGTACCGGGCCTACACCGCCGTGGAGGAGGAGTTCGGCGAGGGCTCCAACGGCACCCTGCTGGTGATCGCCCGGCTCACCGGCGGCCCCGACGACGAGTCCGCCGAGCTGAACGCGGAGCTGGACCAGGTCACGGTCGCCGAGGCCATCTACGCCTTCGACGACGTGGCGGGCGTGGCACCGATCGCGTTGTCCGACGACTTCACCTACGCCGCCTTCCAGGTGGTCCCGGTCGAGGGCCCCACGAGCGAGTCCACCGAGCGGCTCGTGCACGACCTGCGCGAGCTGGAGCCGATCAGCGGCACCGGGCCCCTGGGCGTCGCGGGCGTGGCCAGCGGCAACATCGACATCTCCGAGACCCTCAACAACGCGCTGCCGACCTACCTGACCGTGGTCGTGGGCATGTCCCTGGTGATCCTGCTGCTGGTGTTCCGGTCGATCTTCGTGCCGGTGGTGGCCACGCTCGGGTTCATCCTGTCGTTCTTCGCGTCGCTGGGCGGCGTGGTGGCCGTCTACCAGTGGGGGTGGCTGGGCGGCCTCATCGGGCTGGAGAACAGCGGCCCGGTGCTGAACTTCCTGCCGACGATCCTGGCCGGGATCCTGTTCGGCCTGGCCATGGACTACATGCTGTTCATCGGGACGGGCATGCGCGAGGCGTTCGTGCACGGCGCGCCCTCGCGCACCGCGGTGGTGCAGGGGTTCCGGGCGGGGCGCTCGGTGGTGACGGCCGCGGCGATCATCATGATCTCGGTGTTCGGCGGGTTCGTGTTCTCGCACTCGGTGATGATCAGCTCGATCGGGTTCGCGCTGGCGTTCGGTGTGCTCATCGACGCGTTCGTGGTGCGGATGCTGCTGGTCCCGGCGCTCATGCACCTGGCCGGTGACGCCGCCTGGTGGCTGCCCAGGTGGCTGGACCGGCTGCTGCCCGACATCGACGTGGAGGGCGCCGCCCTGGAGACCCGCCACCTGCACGCGCAGGAGGGCGGGGAGGGGTCCGGCCCCGAGCGGGAGCTGGCGGACAGCACCCGCAGCTGACCCGTGACGCCGAACGGCCCGGACACGCCGCCCCCGCGGGGCGTGTCCGGGCCGTTCGGCGTACGGCGGCCCGCCGGGACGGAGTGGGCGGACCGCCCGGCGGTCAGGCGGGAACGCGGTTGCGGCCCACGAGGAACCACAGGATGGATCCGATGAAGGGCGCGATGACGACGAAGACCAGCCACACGACCTTCATGGCGCCGTCGGTCCGCGAGGCGATGATGCTGATCACCGCGGCGACGACGAACACGATCGCGGCCACCGACACCAGCAGCACGGCCACGACCGCGAACGCGGCCAGCGCCGTCTCGCCGGGGGTCGCCTGTGCCAGAGTGAGCAGGTCCATGTCCGTTCCCTTCCGTCCGGTGCGGCCGTGCTCGGTGCCCGGCCGCCGTCCGGTGCCGCAGCACCGGAACACCTCCGATGCTAGGTTTCCGACCTGCGCCGACACATCCGTCCACGGGACGCTTCGGGGTGTCGCCTTCGGTGGCACGGCGGCCCCGAACCCGTGATTTTCGTCGGTCGCCCGGCCGACTTTCGTCGATGTCCGGAACCCCCCGGTGCCGGCGTGCGTCGGCGGCCCCTGCGGCCCGCCGCCTCAGCGGTCGTCGGGGCGCGGGCCGGGCAGGCCCAGCGGGGTGGGCCCCTCCGGCCCGGTGGCGCATGCGGCAGCACCGGCTCCGGGTCCGGCCGGGTGGTGGCCGGGGCCGCGGCGGCGTCGGGTCACGGGGTGGTCCGCCGGGCGGCGGCCCCGGTGAAGGGCAGGGGGCAGCAGTCGCTGGTGGCGCATGCGTGGAGGTCGTCGCAGCCGGCGTCCAGGGCGGCCAGCAGGTCGGCGCGGATCGCCTGGAGATCTTCGATGCGGGACTCGACCTCGGCGAGCTTGACCCGGGCGCGGGTCTGGAGGCCGGAGTCGGGGGTGCGGCGGCGCCGCCCGAGTTCGAGCAGGTCGGCGACCTCGTCCAGGGTGAAGCCCAGGCGCTGGGCCGCCTTGATGGTGCGCAGGGTCCGGACGGTGCCGTCGTCATAGAGGCGGTGCCCGCCGGGGCTGCGCCCGGGGGCGGCGAGCAGGCCGCGGCGCTCGTAGTAGCGCAGGGTCTCCTTGTTGACCCCCGCGGCCTCGGCGACCTCGGTGATGCGCAGGCTCATGCCGCCCTCTCCTTCGCCCGGGCGGCGAGGGCGTCGAGGACCTCGCCGTGTTCGGGGGGAACGGCGACGGTGAGGACCAGGTCGCCGTCCGTCCCCTCGACGGTGAAATCGAAGAACGAGCAGCAGGCGCTCTCCCGCTCCGCCAGGTCGCGGACCCGGTCGGCGAGGCCCGCGGCGCCGCCGAGGTGGATGCGCGCGGTGGTGCCGTCCTGCTCGACCCGGCGCGCGGACGAGGTGAACAGGTCGTCGAACTCGGCCAGCCGCAGCGGGCGTTCGGCGGTGGGGAGCGTGCAGCTCTGCGGTACCCAGAGGTTCTCCGGGCCGTGGACCAGCGGATTCTCCGTCATGCACTCCACGCTAAACCCGTACCCCGGTCCGGGTTGCAAGTCCCGGGGCCGAATCTAGGAGGCGGTGGGCTCGCCGGTGCCGGTCTCCTCCCCGGTCCGGGCAGGGCGTCCGCGATCGTCACTCCGCGCTCGTGGAGGTGGAAGACCCCGGGATCGGTGTAGGAGTCCCGCGCCACCGCCTCGGTGTCGGGGAAGGGCGCGGGTCCCCGCCGTCAGTCCGCGCGGGGGACGCGCAGTCCGGCCAGGAGCAGGCCGACCATGCGCTCGGCGTCGTAGTCGGGATCGTCCTCGGCACCGGCGCAGAGGTTGCCGATGGCGCGCATCAGCTCGTAGGCGCCGACCCCTACGTCGACCTGTCCGGCGTCCGCCGCGGCGCGCAGGATCTCCTCGCAGACGGGCACGAGCCGGTCCAGGAAGGAGGCGTGCAGGGCCTGGAACCCGGCGCTGTCGCCCTGCATCGCGGCGGCGAGGCCGTGTTTGGTGACCAGGAATCCCACGAAGAGCCCGGCCCACTCCACCAGCGCGTCGTGGGGGGTGTCGGCGGTGGCCAGCAGCCGGGGCCCGGCCTCGGCGCAGGCCTCGATCTGGTGGCGGTAGACGGCGACGACCAGGTCGGCCCGGGTCGGGAAGTGGCGGTAGACGGTGCCCATGCCGACGCCCGCGCGGGCGGCGATGGCGCGCACGGGGGCGTCGACGCCGGACTCGACGAAGACGGCGGCCGCGGCGTCCAGCAGGACCTGCTCGTTGCGCCGGGCGTCGGCCCGCTTGCGCGGCGGGCCCTCCTGTCGTCCCTGGTCCGTCACCGTTCCCCGCCCCTTTCCGAACGCAGCCTTGCTAAGCGGAGCAGTGTTCCGTATAGTCAATCGGAGCAACGTTCCGCTTGTTCATTGTGGCACGGACGGGCTCTCCCCGTCGTGCCCGCCGAAGGGAATCCGCCATGAGCGACCCGACCCCGGTCATCTCCGTCCGCCCCGTCGTCCTCCCCGCCCCCGAACGCGGCACGGACCTGCACGTCCGTGTGTCCGCCCCCGCGACGGGCACCGACCGCCTGCCGGTCGTGGTCCTCTCGCACGGGTTCGGGCAGTCGATGGACGGCTACGCGCCGCTGGCCGACCACTGGGCCGCGAGCGGGTTCGTCGTGGTCCAGCCCACCCACCTCGACTCCCGGCGCCTGGGCCTGGCACCCGACGACCCCCGCACACCGGAGATCTGGCGCATTCGCGTGGACGACCTCGGCCGGGCCATCGACCACCTCGACGTGCTGGCCGCCGCCGTCCCCGGCCTGGCCGGACGGATCGACCACGACCGCGTCGCCGTCGCGGGCCACTCCTGGGGAGCCCAGACCGCCGGGACCCTGCTGGGCGCGCGGGTGCTGGACGCCGACGGCGTGCCGGGCGAGGACATGGCCGACCCGCGGGTCGGGGCGGGCGTGCTGCTCGCGGCGGCCGGGCTCGGCGGGGACACGCTCGCGCCGTTCGCCGCCGAGCACTTCCCGTTCATGAACCCGGACTTCTCCACGATGGCCGCGCCCACCCTGGTCGTGGCGGGGGACGACGACCACTCGCAGCTCTCCTCGCGCGGGCCGGACTGGTGGACCGACGCGTACCACCTGAGCCCGGGGCGCAAGAGCCTGCTGACGCTGTTCGGCGCCCACCACTCCCTGGGCGGGGTGGCGGGGTACGGCGCGGCGGAGACGACCGATGAGAGCCCGGAGCGGGTGGCGCTGCTCCAGCGCCTGACCACGGCCTACCTGCGGGACGCGCTCGGTGTGGAGTCCGAGTCCTGGAAGCGGGAGGACGCGGGCCTGGAGGGGTCCGCGCTGGGCCGCGTCGAGTCCAAGGGGTAGCCCTGTCCGACCTACCCGGTCCACCCCGCCCACCCGCCCACCCGGCCAGCCTGGCCTGCCCGGTCCACCCGACCTACCCGGACTACCCGGCCCGCCAGGCCTCTCCGGCCGCCAGATGGGCCCGGGTCGCGGCGCGGATGGCGCGCACGCATGCGGCGACCGCGGGGTGCCCGCCGGCTCCGCGCCGGTAGGCGATCCGGGTCCGGCGCCGTACCGGCAGCGGCAGCAGGCGCACACCGTCCGGCGGGCGTTCGGCCCCCAGGCGCGGGACCAGGGCCACACCCTGGCCCGCCGCGACCAGGGTCAGTACGGCGGTGAAGTCGTCCACGCGGTGGCGGATCCGCGGCGCGAACCCCGCCGCCCGGCAGGCCTGCACGGCGACGGTGTGGCACAGGGTGCCCGGCGTCGCCACGATCCAGTCGGCGTCCCGGAACCCGGCGACCGGGTCGACCGGGTCGGCGAAGTCGGCCGAGTCGACCGGGTCGACCGGGTCGGCAGAGTCGACCGGATCCGCGGACCGCTCGCCTTCCTCCGCGTCCGCCGCCGTCGCGACCCCGGGCGACCCACCTCCCTCCGCGTCGGCGGGCGGCTCGGCCCCCTCCCCGCCGGGGACCGCGAGGAAGACGGTCTCGTCCAGCAGGGGTGTGGAGTCGAGCGCCGGGTCGGGTTCGACCGGCGCCAGGTCGTAGTCGTGCAGCAGCGCCACGTCCAGCCGCCGTTCGCGCAGCGCCTCGGGCACCGCGGCCGGGTCCAGCTCGGTGACCGACAGGTCGAGCCCCGGGTGGTCGCGGCCCAGCGCGACCAGCGCCGCCGGGAGCAGCGTGTGCACGGCGGTAGGGAACGCGCCGATGCGCACGGTCCCGCCGAGCCCGGCGCGGGCGGCAGCCAGGGTCGCGGAGGCCGCCTCCAGGGCGGCGAGCACGGTCTCGGCGTGCCCGACCAGCGCGACGCCCGCGGGGGTGAGGGCGACACCCCGGCCGCTGCGCTCCAACAGCCGCACCCCCGCCTCCCGTTGCAGCGCCGCGAGCTGCTGGGACACCGCCGACGGCGTGCAGGTGTGGGCTTCGGCCACCGCGGCCAGGGTGCCGAGCCGGTCCAGGTCGCGGAGCAGCCGCAGGCGGCGCACGTCGATCATGAGCTCAGCTTACGAATACCTTCAGGAAGCTGAACTGGTCCTTCATATTCGCCCGCGCCACGATGGTGCCCATGACACTGAACGGTCTCTTCGTCCCCCTGATCACCCCGTTCGAGGCCTCCGGCGCGGTGGCCCTGGACGCACTGGAACGGCTCGCCCGGCGGCTGCTCGCCGAGGGCGCGACCGGCCTGGTCGCGCTCGGCACCACCGGGGAGCCCGCGGCGCTCACGGACGCGGAGAAGCGCGCCGTGGTCGAGGTGGCGACCCGGGTCTGCCGGGAGCACGCGGCCCCGCTCCTGGTGGGCGCCGACTCGGCCGAGGCGCTGCGCCGCCTGCGCGGCCTGCGCGATCTGGGCGACCCGCGCGACCCGGACGACCGCCCGGGCCGCTCCGGGAACGCGGGGGTCACCGCCGCGCTGACGGTGGTCACCGCGTTCGTCCGCCCCGGCGAGGAGGGCGTCATCGCCCACTTCGCGCACCTGGCCGCGCAGAGCCCGGTGCCCCTGGTCGTCTACGACATCCCCTACCGCACCGGCCAGCACCTGTCGGCGGCGGGCCTGCGCAGGATCGCCGCGATCCCCGGCGTCGCCGGGGTCAAGTCCGCGACCGGCGGGATCGGCGCCGACGTGGTCGACCTGCTGGCCGACCCGCCCGCCGGGTTCGCGGTCCTGGGCGGCGACGACCCGTACATCTCCCCGATGCTGGCCCTGGGCGCCCACGGCGGGATCCTGGCCTCGGCGCTGGTGGACACCGCCGGCTTCGCGCGGCTCGTCTCCGCGTGGCGGGACGGCGACATCACCGTGGCCCGGCCCCTCGGGCACCGGCTGGCCCGGCTCTCGTTCCGGCTGTTCGCGGAGCCGAACCCCACGGTGGTCAAGGCCGTCCTGCACGCGCGCGGCGAGATCCCCTCCCCCGGCGTACGGCTGCCGCTGCTGCCCGCCTCCCCGGTCACCGTCGCGGCAGCACTGGAGGAGGCGGTACCGGAGGAGGCGGCCTGACCGCGCCGGAAACGGTCACCCGTCACCGGCACCGCCGGCGCGCGCCGGCGCGCTGGGGGTCCGGCACCCCACGACGGCGGGGTCAGCGGCGCCGCAGCCCGGGATCGGCGGCGGTCAGCAGTAGCGCCGCCGCCCCGAGCCCCGCGATGATCCAGCCCAGGGTGTGCAGCCCGGTGTCGGTGGGCGCCGCCCCGAAGACCGGGCCGATGACGCCCGAGGCCGCGATCGCGCTGAGCTGCACGGCGGTGCGCGACAGGCCGGACACCACCCCCATCCGGCCCGCGGGCGCCTGCCGGTGGATCACCACCTGGTTGGACACCGCGGCGAGCCCCTGCGGGGGACCGAACAGCACGACCACGCCGAGCAGGACCCACACCGGCGCGTCGGCGCCGACGCAGGTCAGCAGCAGTCCGCCCGCGATCGGGACGGCCGCGGCGGCGACCAGCGGAACGCGGACGCCGCGAACGCGGGAGACCAGCGCGGCGGCCGCCCCCGCGAGGACGACCCCGGGCAGCTGCATCCACCCCGCGGCGTCCGCGCTGTACCCGGCCGCCGACTGCGTCCAGGGTGTGAACCCGTAGACGACCAGGTACGTGCACGCGTGCACCAGGAACATGCGCGCGTAGGTGCGCAGCAGCTCCGGATGGGCCGCGAGCATGCGCAGGACCGGGAACGGCGACCGCCGCCCGGGGCTCTCCGGGGTCGGGTGGTCCCGGTCGGAGGGCAGGCCGGCCAGCGCGCACGCCGCCGCGACCACCGCGTAGGGGGTGTTGACGACAAAGATCGCCTGCCAGCCGAAGGACTCCACGAGCACCCCGCCCAGCACCGGCCCGACCGCGGCGCTGACCAGGCTCGACACCGAGAGCGCGGAGAACAGCCCGCGGGGCGGCTCGCGCCCCGTGCGCACCGACCGGTCCCTGATCGCCGTCATCGCGGCCGGGTAGGCCGCGGACGTGCCGATCCCGACGGCGACCCGCGACACCAGCGCCCCGGCGAAGGTCGGGGCCGCGAGCGGGACCAGCCCGGCGACGGCCGCGACGGCCATCCCGGCGACGTAGAGCCGCTTGGGCCCGTACCGGTCCACCAGCCTGCCCAGCACGGGCTGGGCGACCGCGCTCGCCAGGTAGAGGGCCGTCACCAGCAGGATCACGCCCGACGCGCTCGTTCCGGTCGCCCGGGAGATGGGCACGAGCGCGACGGCGATCATGGTGGTGTTGACGGAGTTGAGCGCGGGCCCCAGGAGGACGGGGAGCGCGAAGCGCGGGCCGAACCCCTCCGAGCCCGTCCCGTCACCCGTCCCCTCCTCCCGGGGGCCGCTCAATGCCGGACCCGCCTGAGGGCCAGGAGGCCCTCGGGGGTGAAGTCCGCGGACCGGGCCCACGTCACGATCTTCTGCTCCTCCTCGCGGATCTCCCCGGCCAGGCCGGGCAGCTCCCCCGCGACGGCGGCGGGGATCCTGAGCACGCCGTGCCCGTCGCCGTGCAGCAGGTCGCCCGGCGCGATGTCCAGGCCCGCCACCCGCACGGGGACGCCGACGGCGGTCAGCCGCATGTGGGCGCGGGCCACGCACGGACCCGCCGCGTGCACGGCGTACCCCATGCCGCGCAGGTCGGGGATGTCCCGCACCCGGCCGTCGGTCACGAACCCGGAGATCCCCAGCGCGTCCAGCAGCGTTCCGTTGACCTCCCCGAGGAACGCCCCGGCGCCCGGCTCGTCGTCGAGGTCCTGCACGACCACGACCACCGGCCCCTCGACTGCCAGGACCGCGCGGTGCAGGTCCGCGACGGGGACCGCGTCGTCCCCCGGGCGGCGGGCCCGCATGGTGGCGGTGACGGCGGTGCCGAGCATGGTCCCGCCCGAGATCCGGTGGATCGAGCCGTCCGTGTACCCCTGGCCGTCGGCCCCCGCCGGGGTGCGGCGCAGGGCGTTGCTCAGGGCGGGCGTGTCCCAGCGGGCGAGCTCCGCGAGGTCGGGGGCGGTCACCGCTCCCCCTCTCGGACGGCGGCGGGCGGGACCAGGGACGCCAGGGGCACGTGCTGCTGCCCCGAGTGGACGTCGCGGTCCCGGAAGCCGCCCTGCGGCACCTGCCGCGGGAAGGAGATCTTGACGACGTTCAGCTCGGGGATGCGGAAGATCCGGACCTGGTCGGCGGGGGCGCCGTACAGCCGGGCGACGACGTCCTCGTTGAGGAGTTCGGTGTCGGCGGCGGCCGCGTAGCCGTGTTCGTCGCGCATGAACAGCTCCAGGGTGGTCCAGAACGGCCCGGCGTTCTTGGAGCGGACCTCCAGGGCGAGGTCGCCCAGGGTGGTCGGGGCGGCCGGAGTGGTCGGGGTGGCCGGAGTGGTCGGGGTGGCCGGGGACTCAGGCATCGGCGGCGGCCTTTCGGTGTGCGGTCGTGCGTTGGGCGTTCGCGTGGTGGACGGTGCGGAACAGCTCGGCGGGGTCGTCGACGTCCACGACGTGGTTGAGGACGAACTCGTAGGCCGCGCCGCGCTCGGTCTCGGCGGGTGAGAACGGGAAGGCGGTGCTGGGCAGGTAGTCCATGTCGGCGGTGGGCAGGTGCAGCATCAGCGGGTTGGCGATCTTGGCGACCGCGGTGGCGGTCTCCTGGTCGCGTGCGCGGACCAGCAGCATCACGCCCACCTCGTGTGCGGTGCCCCGGGCCGGTTCGCGCTCCTGGAGGACGGCGTTGTGCCCGTAGAGGCGGACGTCCACGGAGTACTCGTCCGGCTCCAGCCTCAGGGTCCGCCGCACCCACTGGCCGAGGACCTCGCGCAGCAGGGCGGCCCAGTCGTCGATGTTCGCCACGATGTGCGGGTCGCGGATCGCGGTGAACGACAGGGTCTCGTAGCCGCTGATCCGGGCGCCCTCCAGCTTGATGGTGTGCTGTCCGGCGACCTCGAACGCGGACCCCTCGACGCGGACGGTCCGGTCGTCGACGGCGCGGTAGGTCGCCGCGGTGACGTCGATGGTGCCCGCGGGCTCGCGCATCCGGAACGGGTCGGCGGTCTCGTAGAGCATGTGCGCGGCCACCGAGGTGGGCGTGCAGGAGACGGCCGGGTCGAGCGGCTCGATGGTGAACCCGTCCCGGTCGATGGCGGCCAGCACCCCGCCGCGGCGCGGGTCGGTGGTGCACTGGCCGCCGCATTCGACGATCTTGGCGGCGTGCCAGGTGGGGCCGGCGGGCATGCCCCGCATCAGCGGGTAGGCGGCCGCCACGGCGGTGTCGGTGGCGCGCCCGGCCAGGACGACGTCGGCCCCGGCGCGCAGGGCGGCCTCGATGGGCTCGTGCCCCATCATGCCGACGATGCGGGTGCAGCCCTCCAGGGTCTCGGGCTCCAGGCCACCGAGCGGCGGCAGCGGGTGGATGCCGCCCGCGGCCAGGCGCTCGGCCAGCGCGGACGCCTTCTGCTCGCTGTAGATCGTCGCGACGTCCAGGTCGAGCCCCTCGGCGGCCAGGAGGTCGGCGACGATGCCCGCGACCCAGTCGACGCCGGCGTCGGTGCCGCCGGTGCCGCAGGAGCCGACGATGAGCGGGATGCCCGCGCCGGCGGCGGCCCCGAGCAGGATGCGCAGGTCGTGCTCGACTTGGGCCCGCGTGGTCTTGGGCGTGGCGGAGCCGAGGTAGTAGGGGCCGGAGTCGGTGGATCCGCCGTCGATGGCGATGACGTCGGCGCCCAGGGCGATGCCCCGCTCGATCGTCTCGGGCGGGAACCCGGCCCCCAGCATGCCCGCCGGGACCAGGACCCGTACGGAGGTGTCGTTCACGTGGTGCTCCTTTGTTCGGAACGCGGAGAGGTGGGCGGGGGGAGGTGGGAGGTGGTCTTTCACAGCGCGGCCGCCTCGGGGTCGCGGCGGCGGTGCAGCTCGACGGGCACCACCGCGACCACGGCGAGCGCCGCGAGCAGGGCGGCGTCCACGAGCAGGAAGCGCCACCCCGTGAGGTCGACCATGGCGCCGACCAGGGCCGGGCCGAGGAAGCTCCCGCTGGCGTAGCCGACCGTGTAGAGGCCGGTGTAGGTGCCCAGGACCCGGGCGGAGGGGGCGAGGTTCCACAGGATGACGGCGGCGTTGACCATGAACCCCGCGGCGGCCACCGCGGTCAGGCCGAGCATGACGAGGGTCCCGGCGGGGGTGGCGAACACGGTGCCCACGACCATCGCCACGGCGAACAGGGCCATGCCCAGGCCCATCACGCGCAGCCGCCCGATGCGTTCGGAGAGCAGTGCCACCGGCAGCGCGACCAGGATGAACACCACGCCGCTGGACAGGGTCAGGCCGCCGGCGTCGCCGCGCGACAGGCCCAGCACCTCCATGCCGTACGGGGTGATCAGCGCCCGGACCGACGCCCAAGCCCCGCCGAAGAACAGGATGGCCACGAGGACGAGCAGCCGGTCGCGGTTGCGGTCGCGGGCGATGTCGGCGACGACGGACCACACGCTCGTGGTGGCGCGGGGCGCCCCGCCCTGTGCGGCGTTCTCCGCGGCCGGTGTGTTCTCTGTGGCCGGTGTGTTCTCCGCAGCCAGTGCGTCCTCCGCGGCCCGTGCGTCCTCCGCCTCGACGGACCGGTAGGCCGGGGAGGTGCTGTCCCGGATGTTCGTGACGAGCACGGTGACGGCGACGAGCATCAGCGCCGAGGGCACCCAGAACGCGAGCACCGGGTGGGAGTCGATCATGAAGGCGCTGATCAGCGCCGAGACGATGATCGTCAGGCTGGTGGCGATCTTGACCGCGGCCGCGGCCCGGCTGCGGCGTTCGGGGCGGATGAAGTCCGGGAGCAGGGACTCGGTGACGGGCTTGAAGCTGTTGGCTACCAGCGCGTAGGCGAAGATCACCGCGATCAGCACCGGGAGCGAGGACGCCAGGGGCAGAGTGGCGAACAGCAGCGCCGCGATCGGCATGCCGACCACGAGGTAGGGGATGCGCCGCCCCCAGCGGGTACGGGTGTTGTCCGAGCGGTTGCCCATCCACGGCTGGACGAAGATGCCCAGCAGGTTGTCCATCCCCATGATCAGGCCCACGAGCGCGGTGCTCGCCAGGTATTCGCGCAGCAGCGGGGGGACCTGGGCGTCGTAGAAGCTCCACGTCGACTCCTGGGCGAAGACCGCCAGCGCGACGAAGAAGGTGATCCGGCGCCCCGCCGACCGCTCGGTGGCGGTGTCCAGACCTGTCATCGGCAACCTCCGCGGGCCGTCCCGCCGGGGCGGTGTGACCCCGGACACGCTGACTCTAGTTTTGCTATTGCAAATTTGTCAAAAGTGGCAAAACCGTCAGCGGGACGCGGGGGTCCGGTATCGTCGGGGCATGACCGGCAGGCAGTTGCGCACCTTGACCACCGAGACGCTCGCCGATCGCACGTACCGGGCGGTGCGCGACGCCATCAGGTCCGGGGAGCTCGGGCCCGGGGCGAAGATCACCGAACGCGGTCTCGCCGAACGCCTGTCCGTGAGCCCGACCCCGGTGCGCGAGGCCATCCGGAGGCTGGAGCGGGAGGGCCTGCTCGACCGCACCGGCCCCCGCACCATCGTCGTCTCGGCCCTGGAGGACACCGCGGTCCAGGACCTGGCCGAGGTCGAGGTCGCCCTGCGCGGCCTGGTCGCGCGCTTCGCCGCGCGCCACGCCTCCGACGCCCAGCTGGACCGGCTCGACGGCATCCTCGACGAGGCCGACGACCTGCTGATCCTCATCCAGCGGCGCGGCTCCCAGGGGCGCCCCGTCGACGACTACATCGGCACCCTGCTCGACACCATGCAGCAGTTCAACGACACGGTGAACGCCTGCGCGAACAACCCCGTGCTGGTGGGGCTGGTGGAGCAGACCCGGGTCTTCTCCAGGGCCGAGCGCCGCACCCGCCTGCTGGAGCACATCTCCGCCGGGGACCTGTCCGCCCTGGACCGCTACACCTACCACCGCGCCCTGGTCCGCGCCCTGCGGGAGCGGGACGCGCGGGAGGCGGAACGGATCGTGATGGAGGACGCCCGCGGGGGGCTGGCCGGCCGCCTCCCGATCCCGGAGGCGGAGGCCGCCGCCGAGGAGCGGGGCTCCGCCTAGCCGGGGCCGGGCAGGGGCGACGGCCCCGGCGGCCGCCCCCGGTCAGAGGCGACGGCCCCGGCAGCCGTCCCCGGTCAGGGATCGCTGCGCGCGAACCGGGTCGCGGCGGCGGCGCCGATCAGCGCGATCCACCCCAGCAGGACGAGTGTCCCGGTGGCCCCGGTGAGCACGGTGTCGGCGGCCGGGTCGTACAGCAGCGCCCCCGCGCGGTCCGGGAGCCAGCGGGCGTGCCCGGTGAGCCCGCCCAGCAGTGGGGAGGCGATCAGGACCAGGGACAGCATCCCGACCAGCGCAGGGACCAGGTGCCGCAGCAGCAGCGCGACCGCATGGGAGAGCAGGCCCAGCAGCGTCAGGTAGGCCGCCGCGCCCAGGGCGGTGCGCGGGTCGGTACCGGTCCAGGACGGCTCCCCGGCGGTCGCGGTCGCGGCCGCGGCCAGGCCCGCGCCGACCGTCGCCGCGGCGGTGAGCGCCACCGCGACCAGCGCCGCCGCGGTCTTGCCCGCCAGCAGCAGCCCGCGGTCCGGGACCGCAACCAGGGTCGTGCGGATCTGGACGCCCGCGTACTCGTGGGCGACGGGCCAGATCCCGACCAGGACCAGGCCCGCCTGCACGTACGGGATCGCCTGGACCACCGCGGCCACCGGGGACACGGGTGTTCCCCGGTCGGCGGCGTACACCGCCAGGGCCGCTGCGATCACCGCACCGGCCAGGACCGTGGCGAGGGCCGTCGCCACGGCGGCGGGCAGGGTGCGCAGCTTGGCGAGTTCGGCGGCGGTGACGGCGGTCAGGCGGGCGGGCAGCCGCGCCGCCCGGTCCGTCGCTCGCTTCGTCGTCCGGTCCGTCGACCGGCGCACGGCCGCGCTCACGCGTCCCGCCGGGAGAACACGGCCGCGGCCACCGCCAGCAGCCCCGCCGTCCAGGCGGCCATCACCAGCGCCCCGGGCCCCGCGTCCAGCCCGCCCTCGACCGTCTCCAGGCCACCGAACAGCTTGCGCCCCGCCATGTCCGGCAGCCAGTACGCCAGTGAGGTCAGGCGTGTGAGGAGCAGCGAGAACGAGACCAGGGAGCTGTTCACGATGAGGACGATGAGCGGGATGACCCCGCTGCGGGTCAGCACGGTGATGGCGAAGGCGATCAGTCCCATGAGCGTCCAGTAGAGCGCCGCGCCGAGGAAGCGGTGCAGCATCTCCTCCAGGGGGACCGTCTCGGGGGCGGCGTCGCCGATGACGAGGGTCGCGATGCCCACACTCGTGGGGATGGCGACCGCGGCGGTCGCGGCGACCGCCAGGACCACGGTCAGGGCCTTGGCCAGCAGCAGGTGCACCCGGTGCGGGGCCGCGGTCAGCGTCGCGGTGATCTGGCGGCCGCCGCCCGCGTCGGCGCTGTTGGCGGTGTACTCGCTGCCGATCACGACGACGCCGAGGACGACCGCGCCGACGGTGCCCAGCGGGACGGCCGCGTAGCCGAGCTCGAACGGGGAGGTGAGGCCGGTCGACTCCCCCCGCCCGGAGTCGAGGGCGACCCGGGCCGAGACGGAGTTGAGCACCGTGATCAGGGCCGATCCCAGCAGGGCCACCGCTGCGGCCACCCAGGTGGCCCGCAGGGAGGCGGCCTTGCGCAGTTCGGCGCCGAGGGTGTTCGGGAACGTCATCGCCCGGCCTCCCCCGGACCCGTGGCCGAGGTGAGGGCGAAGAAGGCGTCCTCCAGGCTCGGATGCCCTGCGGTGACCTCGTCCAGCGTCCCCCGCGCGGCGATCCGGCCGCCCGCGATGACCACGAGGTCGTCGGCGATCCCGGCGACCTCGCCCATCAGGTGGCTGGACAGCAGCACCGTGCCCCCGGCCTCCGCATGCCCGCGCAGCAGGCCGCGCATCCACCGGATGCCCTCCGGGTCCAGGCCGTTGACCGGCTCGTCCAGCACCAGCGCCTCCGGTTCGCCCAGCAGCGCGGTGGCCAGGCCCAGGCGCTGGCCCATGCCCAGGGAGTACCGGCCCACCCGCACCCGCCCGGCCTCGGCCAGGCCGACGTGTTCCAGCACCTCGCCGACCCGGCGCCGGGGGATGCCGTTGCTGCGGGCGACCCACGCCAGATGCCCGCGCGCCGTGCGGGAACGGTGCGCACCCGAGCCGTCGAGCATCGAACCGACCGTGCGCAGCGGGTCGCGCAGGCCCCGGTAGGGGCGGCCGCCGACCATGGCGGTGCCCCCGTCGGCGCGGTCCAGGCCGAGCAGGACGCGCAGGGTCGAGGATTTGCCCGCGCCGTTGGGGCCCAGGAACGCGGTGACCCGGCCGGGGCGGGCCTCGAAGCCGACCCCGTCCAGGACGAGGCGCCGGCCCCGGCGCTTGGTGAGCTGTTCGATCGTGATCATGCCCGCCATTCCAGCGGCCGGTCCGGCCCCCGCCATCGGACCGGGGTCGGGTCTTGTCCGCCCGGACTCGTCCCCGGGTCCCTCCGACCCCGGTCGGATGTGCGGCCGGGCCCGGCGAACCTAGACTCGGTCGGATGGAACCGATCCAGGACGAGGCGCCGGGAACGGCGGGGATGCCGGGGACTGCGGCAGCGGCGGGGATGCCAGGAGCGGCAGGGACACCGGGAACCGCGGAGGCGGCGGACCGTCCCGTGCTGCGCTCCCGCGCCGGGGCGGTCGCCGCCGCCGTGTTGACCCTGCTCGCCCTCGTCCTGACCACCACCGGCGCGGAGCCCCGCGTCCTGGCACTGGCCGGGGTGTGCGCGGTCGCCGTCGCCGCCGTGGCGGTGGTCGCCTGGGCCGTGCTGCACTCCCGTCGGCGGCGGCGCACCCACGAGGACGAACTGACCCGGTGGGCGGCCGAGCGCGCCGCCCAGGCCGAGCGCCTGCGCATCGCCCGCGACCTGCACGATCTCGCCTCCCACGGGCTCGGCCTCATCACCGTTCGCGCCGCGGCGGCGCGCACCGCGACCGGGCCGGACGGCGAGGCCGAGCGCGCGCTGGCCCTGGCCGACATCGAGCGGGCGGGCCGGGAGGCCACCACCGAACTGCGCCGCATGCTGACCGTGCTGCGGACCCCGGGCGAGGAGGCCGAACCGGCCCGGCTGCGCCCGGCCGAGACCCTGCGCGACCTGCCCGCCATCGTCGGGGCGGCCCGCGACGGCGGGGTCGCCGCCGTCCTGGACCTGGGCGAGCTCGGTGCGGTGTCGGCGAGCGCGCAGCTCACCGCGTGCGCGGTCGTCCGCGAAGGGCTGGCCAACACCGCCCGCCACGCGGGGCCGGTGGCCGCCCGCGTCACCGTGGCCCGCGAGGGCGGGACGGTCGTGGTGACGGTCGAGGACGACGGCCCCGCCCCGGGCTGGCGGCCCCACCCGGGGACCGGCCGGGGCCTCACCGGCCTGCGCGAACGCGTCGCCCTGCTCGGCGGAACCGTACACGCCGGGCGCAGCGGTCCCGGGTTCCGGCTCACCGCGGCCGTTCCGGACGGGGAGGACCGGTGAGCGGTGGGCCGCTCGGCGGCGGGCCGCCGACCGGCGAAGCGCTGGGAGGCGGGCCGGTGGCCGGCGAACCGATCGGCGGAGAGCCGGTGGCCGGCGCCCCCGTGGCCGGTGACCGGATCCGGGTGCTCGTCGCCGACGACCAGCCGCTCATCCGCCACAGCCTCCGGATGATCATCGACGGTGCCCCCGGACTCGGCGTCGTCGGCGAGGCCGGCACCGGCGGGGACGCGTTCGAGCGGGCGGTGGAGCTGCGCCCCGACATCGTGCTCATGGACATCCGCATGCCGGGCGGCGACGGCATCGAGGCGACCCGGCGCATCACCGGCCACCCGGAGCTGGCCGCCACCCGCGTCCTGGTGCTCAGCATGTTCGAGCTGGACGAGTACGTCCGCGCCGCGCTGGGCGCGGGGGCGAGCGGGTTCCTGCTCAAGGACGCCGAACCGGCCCGGCTGGTCGACGCGGTCGCGCGCACCCACGCGGGCGAGTCACTGTTCGCCCCGGACATCCTCACCCGGCTCGTCACCCACTACCTGGAGCGGCCCGCGCCGCCGACCGGGCCCGGCCCGCGGGTGCTCACCGGCCGCGAGACGGAGGTGTTGACGCTGGTGGGGCGCGGCCTGTCCAACCAGGACATCGCCGCGGCCCTCACCATCTCCCTCGGCACCGTCAAAACCCACATCGGCAACCTGCTCGCCAAGCTCCACGCCCGCGACCGGGCCCAGCTCGTCATCGCGGCCTACGAACACGGCCTCGTCCGAGCCCGTTCCGACCGGGGGCCCTGACCCCCGGTCGGAACAGGGACGGGATCACAGCGGGGTGCCGAGCACCTCCCCGGCCTCGGCCACGAGCGCGGCCAGGTACTCGCCCGCGCCCGCGCCGGTGGCCGTGCCGGAGGCCAGCAGGGCCGCCTGCCCCGACCACAGGTTGAGCCGGTCGGCCCGCCCCCGCTCCGCGGCCCGCGCCCGGATCGGCAGCATCAGGTTGTTCTGCGCCGGGTAGGGCGGGACCCGGTCCTCGGCATCGGCCAGCCCCCGCACCAGCGCGTTGGCGATCCCCCGGGCGGGTCGCCCGGAGAAGAGCCGGGTCAACACGGTGGTCCGCGCCTGCTCGGAGGCGAGCGCCTCGCGGTGCACCGGGCTCGCTCCGGACTCCGGGGTGCGCAGGAAACCGGTCCCCACCTGGACCCCGTCGGCGCCCAGGACCAGGGCGGCGGCGACCCCGCGCCCGTCGGCGATCCCGCCCGCGGCGACCACGGGCACGGACACGGCGTCGCGCACCTGGGGGACCAGGGAGAACGTGCCGACGAGCGACTCGCGCACGGGCTGGAGGAAGGATCCGCGGTGCCCGCCCGCGTCGCTCCCGGAGGCGACGATCACGTCACAGCCCGCCTCCTCCAGCGCCCGGGCCTCGGCGACCGTGGTGGCGGTGCCCACGACCCGTGTTCCGGTGCTCCGGGCGGCCTCGACCAGGCGGCGGGGCGGCGGCCCCATCACGACGCTGACCACCGGCGGGCGGGCCGCGAGGACGGCGTCGAGCTGGGCGTCGAAGTCCCGGTGCGCGTTGACCGCGTCCAGGTCCGGCGGAGTGAGGCCGAACTCGGCGTAGTGGCCGGCCAGGCGGTCGGTGTGGGCGGCCAGGGCGGCGGCGTCGGGGACGGGGCGGTCCTCCTCGGCGCGCGGCACCCACAGGTTGACGGCGAAGGGCGCCGCGGTGGCGGCCCGGATGCGGTCCACGAGGGGGCCGATGTCCTCGGGGTCCATGGCGTGGACGCCGTAGGAGCCCAGTCCGCCCGCCTCGGACACGGCGGCGGTCAGCTCGACCGTGGACAGCCCGCCGCCGAAGGGGCCCTGGACGACGGGGTAGCGGATCCCGAGCGCTTCGGTGAGCGCGGCACCCGGGCGGCGGGCCGCCGCGGTGGGACCGGCGCCGGGGCGGCGCGCCTGAGGAGTGGGGTCGGCCCCGGGCCGACTCGCCGCTGTGGTGGGACCGGCGTCGGGACGGGACGCCTGCGGAGTGCGGTCGGTACCGGGGCGGTGGGCCGCCGGGATGGGGTTTGCGCCAAGGCGACGCGCCTCCGGAGCCAGGTCGGCGTCGGGCCGACGCACTGCCGGGATGGGATCTGCGCTGGGGAAGAGCGCCTCCGGGGTGAGGGCTGCGCCAGATCGGTGGGTCGCAGGGGTGAGATCGGCGCCGGACCGGTGCTCCGCCCTCATGCCGTCACCGCCGCGCGCCCGTGCTCGAACCGCAGCGCCGTCCGGGCGACCTGGGCGCCCAGGTGCTCGGCCGTGCGCAGGTCGCCGTCGGAGGGGGCCCGGTCGGGCCCCAGGTCGGCGGGCGACTGGGCCATGGCCCCGGTGAACCCGGCGAGCCGGTTGAGGTCGTCGCGGTCGCCCGCGCTGGAGTACTCCCCGCCCGGGAGCAGGCCCAGCGGGACCCAGACCATCCCGTGCTGGGCGGCGAACACCGCGAGCGCGCTCAGCGTGGTGTCCTTGTTGCCGTTGATCCCCGCGGAGTTGGTGAACCCGGCCGCGAGCTTGCCCTGCCACCCCCGCCGCTGCCAGACGGGGCCGGTGGCCTCGGCGAACGCCTGGAAGGCGGCGGAGGTGCCGCCCATGTAGGTGGGGCTGCCGAAGACGATGGCGTGGGCGGCGTCGAGCGCGGACCACAGGTCCGCGTCGGGGGCGGTGACGTCGTGCAGGGAGACCCGGGCGCCGGCGTTCTCGGCGCCGCGGGCGACGGCCTCGGCCTGGCGGGCGGTGTGGCCGTAGCCGCTGTGGAAGGCGACGGCGATCTGGACTTCGGGCACGGGGGTGCCCCCTCTCCTGGTTCGGGTGGTGCAGGTGGGCCGGTCGGTCCCGGCGAAATCAATGTAGACGACCGGTCAACTATTCTGCAATACCGCTGCACCGCCGACTCTTCGCCGAGTAGTTGACCGTTCGTATACCCTCGGGCGCATGGGACGCACCAGCGACGCCAGGGAGCGCATCCTCGACTCCTCCCGCAGGCTCATGCGCACACGCGGCTACACCGCCGTCGGGGTGGCCGAGATCTGCGCCGACGCGGGGGTCAAGAAGGGCAGCTTCTACCACTTCTTCGACTCCAAGCAGGCCCTGACCGTCGAGGCGGTCGGCGACCAGTGGACCGAGGAGCGCGGTTCGCTGAACGCGGCCGTGGACGGCGCCGCCGACCCCCTGGACCGGCTCCGCGCCCTGGTCGACTGCCTGATCGCCCCCCAGCGCGCCGACCACGGCGAGTCGGGCGCGATCCACGGCTGCCTGTACGGCAACCTCGCCCTGGAACTGAGCGGGCGCGAGCCCGAGGTGCGCCGGCGGCTGGCGGAGGTGTTCGACGAGCAGGTCGCGATGGTCGCCCGCCTGATCGACCAGGCCCGGGACGCCGGCCGGATCGGGGCGGACGGCACCGGCCACGACTTGGCCCGCGCGCTGGTCGCCCAGGTCGAGGGCATGGTGCTGCTGGCCCGCGTGCGCAACGACCCCGCCCTGCTGGACGGGATCTGGCCCAACACCGAACGCCTGCTGGCCCTCAAAAGCTAGGCCCCCAGGGGCTCGAACCCTGGATCCGCGGATGAGAAGCCCGCCCCAGTAGCACCGCGACCAGTACCGCGGTCAGTACCGTGCCGCCCGGCGATCCTCCCCTCGCCCGAGTTCCGAGCCGCGCCCCGCCGGCGGAGCGGCCTTCCATGCCCTACGGGCTTTGTAGGCCTGCGGAACCCACTGGCGGTCAACAACATCAGCGACGGCGGATGGTTTCCATGCCCTACGGGCTTGGGACCCGGCCCACCCACACCGCCGCTCCCGAACCGGCGACGCCTTCGGTCATCCCTACCCGCTCCCGCCCCTCCAGGCACCCCACTTACCGCTATCGGCCACACTTCCCCATTTCCCGGACACACCACCACCAACGTTGCTAGCTTGCTCCGCAAGGCGGCACCGCACCGCGCGTCCGACGTTCCTCCCACATGCCCCGGAGGCCGCGTGCCCACCCAGTGGACACTGACCCTCACGCCCCCGCCCCCCGACCCCGTCGACCCGCGCCACCTGCACGCCCTCGCCTGCCAGCTGCTGGAGACCCCCACGGCGGAGCACACCGCCGCCACAAAGCCGTTCACCGCCGCCGCCACCGGCGCGCACCTGGTGGCGAGCTGGCTGGGCGGGCCCGCCGAGCCGGACCTCGGCGCCAAGCTCGCCGACCCCCTCCGCCTGGGCGCGCAGCCGGTCCGCCTGTCCCCGGCCGACCACAGGTCGGTGTCCTACCCCCGCCTGCTGGACCTGCCCCCCACGGCGAAGGCCGCGGTGGAGTTCGTCTCCCCGGCCTATGTCTCCCGGAACGGCCGCCAGCTCCCGCTGCCCGACCCCGAGCTGCTCCTGGCCGGGCTGGCCCGCCGCTGGGCCGCGTTCAGCCCCCTCCCCCTGCCGGAGCAGGAGGTCGACCAGGTGCTCGGCGCCGTGTTCCTGACCCGCCACCGGATCGCCACCCGCACCGTCGGCCAGGGCCCCCACCGGCGCACCGGGTTCGTCGGCCGCGCGGCCTTCGGCCTGCCCGCCCGCGCCACCCCCGCCCAGCGGCAGGTCTTCACCGCGCTGTGGGCCTTCGCGGAGTTCGCCGGGGTGGGAGCCCAGACCACCCACGGCCTCGGGCACGTCCGCGTGCACCTGCACGAGCGGCCCGCCGACCCCGAGCGCGCACGGCCCGGACCGGGCGGTGTCCGGGAAGCGACCGCGCGCCCCACGACCACCACACCCACCGGACAAAGCCGCAACCTCGCACAGAACGAAGGCGCATGAGCGAATCCGAACCGCGTGACCTGGTCGTCATCGCGCTTTCCGGGGTTCAGAGGTTCATCACCGAGTCCCGTACCACCGCCGACGCCGCCAATGCCAGCGACATCATGGCCCTGCTGGCCACCGCGGCCGCGAACCGGCTGGCCGAGGGCGGCGCCGAACTCGTCATCCCCGCCGAGGCCCACCCCTCGTCGGCCCCGAACCGGATCGTCGCGCTGACCACGGGCGGGGAGGGAGAGGACCTGGCCACGGCCGCAGCCGACCGGGTGCGCTCCGCGTGGAGCAAATGGACGTCACTGTTGTTCGACGAACCCCGGGACGTCCCCGGATTCCCCGAGGTCATGTGGAGCGTGGCACCCGCCTCGACGGGTGGTTACGCCGAGCAGTGGAAGATCGCGCAGACCGCCCTGGCCGCGCGCAAGCGGCTGCGCGCCTTCGACTACCCCGAGCGCACCGGGACCCGGCCGTGCGCGGTCTCACCGCGCTGGCCCTCCGAGAAGTCCCCGCCTTCGGGCGTGCCCCGGCACGAGCGCGGCAGTGAACTGTCCGCCGCGGTCTGGCTCAAGCGCCGCTGGCACGCCACGCCCAGGCTTCCCTCCACCCATGGCAAGGGCTTCCCCTCCACCGCCTCGATCGCCTCCACCCCCTTCCGTGACCGCGTCCTGGACGCGTGGGCCGCTCCCGGTGTGAGCGACCGGGTGGCCGAGCTGCGCACCGCCGCCCGGAAGGTGATGGGCGAGAGCCGCTTCCGGGCCCTGGAGGGCGCCGTTCCATGCCTGGACCGCGCGGGCCTGGACGAGCTCCAGCAGTGGTTCGTGCGCGGCGCGGGCTGGTGGGTCACACCCGAGACCTGGAACATCGACACCCTCACCCACGAGTACGGAACACCCGGCGACCCCGTCGACGCGGCCGCGGTACGGCAGGGCCGGGACGCCGCCGAAAAGCTGGCCGAGGCGATCGGCGCCGACGCCAATCCCTACTACGCGGTACTCGCCGCCGACCTGGACGGCCTGGGAAAGCACCTGTCCGCCGCTCCCGTCACGCGCCGGGGCCACCAGCACATATCCCTGCGTCTGGGGGATCTCTCCAAAGCCCACCGCAGCCGGGTCCAGGAGGACCATTCCGGGGTGACGGTGTACTCGGGCGGGGACGATCTGCTGGCCTTCCTGCCCGCGGCGACCGCCCTGGAGGCCGCGCAGGCCTGCCGGGCGGAGGTGGAGGAGGACCCGACCACGCTCAGCTGCGCGGTGGTCTTCGCCCACCAGGGCTCACCGCTGCACACCGCCATCGCCCGGTCCCGGGAACTGCTGGCCGAGGCGAAAAAGGTCCCCAACAAGAACGCCGTCGCGGTCGGCTACATCACCGGATCGGGATCCCGTTCCCACACGGTGCGCCCCTGGTCCTCGGACTGGGTGGAGGACGCCCTGGGCACACTGCGCACGTTCAAGCCGCGCACGGGAGGGACGGCCCCGGCCCCCGGGGACAGCGGGCTCTCACCCCGGCTGGTCAACGACCTGTACGCCGAGCGCGCGGCCCTCGCCGACCTGGCCGAGAGCCCCCACAGGAAGACCTACGAAGCGGAGGTGACACGGTTGGTCCTACGCCACGGCGGCAGCCGACAACAGGCCCGGAACCTGGTGAACCTGGGCAGGTCCGAGCACGGTGAGACCTCCCACGCCCCGGTGCCGCTGGCCGCGGCACGGGTCGCGGTGTTCCTCAGGAGGCAGGCGTGGTGACACCCGGACAGGCCAGGGCGCCGGAGGGGAACGCCGACGACGGCCCGCCGGAGACCGTGTGGATGGCCCTGCGCCCACGCGACGCGGTCCAGGTCCGGGACGGGCGTACCTTCGCAGCCGGGGCCGGGGGAGCGGCCAACACCCAGCGCCCCTGGCCCAGCACCATCGCCGGCGCCCTGGGAGCGGCCTTCAAGGCCGCCGCAGGACCGGGCGCGGACGCGGACCCGGAGCCGAGCACGGTGAGAGGCCCCTTCCTCGGCTGGTGGGACACCGGGGCGGAGCGCTGGCGCCTGTCCTTTCCCGTCCCCGCCGACGTGGTGCCCTCCGACACCTCCGACCGGGTCTGGCGGCGGCTGCGGCCCCAGGACACACCCGCCCGGACCGACCTGGTCCGGGACGGGCTGCAGTGGCTGCACGCACCCGACGCCGGAACCCGGGACGAGGATCTGTGGTGGAGCGGTTCCGAGATGGGGGGCTACCTGCACGGGAAGGGGATCGACTCCGCGTTGCTGTCGAGCCTGAGCCCTCCCCTGAAGGTCGAGCGCCGCACCGGCATCGCCAGGCAGGGGCGGACCGCCCGACACGCGCACCTGTACGCGTCGGACTACCTGCGTCTGCGTGAGAACGCCGACGAGGAGTGGGCGTTCCTGGCCCTGTGCGAGCTCGACCCGGGCCTGTCCCCGCCGCCGCCGGGACCCGTCCGGCTGGGTGGCGAGGGGCGACTGGCCGACCTCCAGGTGTGCGAGCGGCAGAACCGCATCTCCCTGCCCGAACACCCGGAGGAGTTCCCCGACGGAAAGGTGCTGGTGTACCTGGCCACCCCGGCGATCTGGCGCCACCGCTCCCCCACGGGACCCTGGCGCAACACCTGGCTGCCGCCGCTGCCCGAAGGCGCGCACCTCGTCGCCGCCGCGGTCAACGGCCCCGAGCACGTGGCCAGCGCACGCCCCGACCGCGATGGCGGAGTCGAGTACGCCTGGCTGCGGTGGGCCGTGCCCGCCGGATCGGTGTACCTCCTGCGGTTCACCGGGCCGGACCCCGAGGTCTCCGCGAAGAACTGGGCCGTCCAGGCGCACGGACGTGCCTGGGGAGAGGACCCCGACAACCCTGACCACACCGGCCGGCGGCTGGCCACAGCCGGATTCGGGCTGATCCTGACAGGAACGTGGACGTGAAAGACCTGCTGGTGTTCTTCTACACCGAATCCCCCCTGCACGCCGGCGCCTCCGACAGCAAGGGGATCATCGACCTGCCCATCCAGCGCGAGGCGCACACCCGCTATCCGACCGTGTACGGGCAGAGCCTCAAGGGCGCCCTACGCCAAGCCGCCGAGGAGCACTCCGAGTGGTCCGGCCAGGCCGTGAACGAGGTGTTCGGCTCGCCCGTCGGTCAGGGCGGCCCCACCACCCCGGGACTGCTGTCGGTGGGGGACGCCCAGCTGGTGGCGCTGCCGGTCCCCACCCTGCGCCGGACTTTCGCGTGGGTGACGTCCGTGATCGCCCTGGGTCGGCTGGCACGCAAGTACCGGGCCTCGGATACCCCGGCAGGCCCGGCACTGCCCGAGGAACCCGGGGAAGCACTCTCCACCGGCCATGGCTGGACGGGGAAGCAGGCATTCGGCCCCCTGGTCCTGGCGGTCGACGGCAACGGGGCCGATGAGCAGAACCGGCTGCTCCGTGCGTGGGCGGAGAGGATCCGCTCCGACGCCTTCGCCCCGGAGCAGGCCTTCCTCCCCTTCTCCGAGAAGTTCGCCAAGGACCTGGTGCTGGTCGACGACGACGCGATGGCGGCCCTGGTGGAGGAGGGGACCGAGATCAGCGTCCGCGTCCAGCTCGGCGCCGACAAGACCGTGCAGAACGGCCCCTTCCACAGTGAGTACCTGCCCGCGGAGACCGTTCTGGCCTGCGCCCTGACTCTGCGCGGTCCCCGGGGCGCTACGGCCCCCGACCAAGAGCACCTGCGGCTGCTGACCCTGCTGCTGCACGGCTCGGGCACGGTCCTGCACCAGATCGGCGGTGACGAGACTCTCGGCAAGGGGCTGGTGTGGACGCGCCTGGCCGGGGTGGAGCAGGGTTCCGGGAAGGAGACGGCCTGATGTACCGCGTTGACCAGGGCATGGCGCGCACCGCCGCCGGGCTCCTGCCCGAGGCGACAGGGGACAACGCCAGGGAACTGCGTTCCCGGTTCCGGCACCTCCCCGTCCAACTGCACGGGAGCGGCCTGGCCGCCACCTACGCCTTCCTCGCAGCACGTTCGAACTCGGCCTCCTCGGAACGGCTGACCCAGGCCTACGGCGCCGTCGCCCAACAGATCCGCACCCATCTGGCCGAGAAGGGCCTGGTCCCGGACACGCTCGCCAGGGAGGAGGGACCCGGTGCGCACCGGACGATGCTCGCCGTGCTGGGCGACATGGACCGGGCGACCTATGCGCGGGCCGGTCGGGAGGTGGCCGTGCTGTTCTCCTGGCTGCGCAGGCTGGCCGACGCCGTCTACCCCAGCACCGGACAGGGTTCCTCCGAGGGCGGGGAGGAACGGTGAGCGAGGAGACCGCACCTCCCCCACGCGGACCGGGCCGGCCCGGGTTCTCCCCGGCGAACATGCCGAAGGCACGGGGGCTCCCCGGGCCCGGCCCTCTCCCGGATCGGGCCACTCCGCGCGCCGCCCCCGACCGGACGTCCGGATCCCGGACACGGACCGGCGGAGGACCTCCGCGAAGGACGGAGGACCCTCGTACCGCGCCCGCGGCGGACCGGCATGTGAGCATGCCCGTGCCCAGCGCCGGACCGCTCGGCGGCCTCATCCAGGCCGAGTGGGGCACCGACGCGAACCCGCATCCGGCCCTGGTCGGCACGGGTGCCTCCGGGAGCGCCAACGCGTTGACCGTGCTGCGACGGACCGCGTTCGTCCCCGACGGGCCGGCCGGGGTCGAACTGCCCAAGCAGGCGGGCCAGGCACTGGTGCGGTGGGCGCAGGACCACGCCCTCGGCCAGGTGGGCGAGGACCTGTCCGCCGTGGCGAAACGACGTGAGCGCGCGCTCGCCCAGCTCCGTTCCCAGGGCAAGCACGTGGCCCGGGTCCTGCTGAGGCCCCAATGGCGGCTCGTCGTCGGCCTCGGTGAGAAGGGCAACGCCCACGAGCTCGGCATCACGCTCCACGGCACGTACGGGTGGCCGATCATCCCCGGGTCCGGCCTCAAGGGGGTGACGGCGGCCTACGTGTGGGACAGGGCCGCGAAGACGGCCGGGGGCAGAGAGATCTTCCGCATGGTCTTCGGAGCCCCCCTGCCCCCTTCCCGACGCGTATCCGACAGGGAACCGGGTGGGGGCGGCACCGCCCCGGAGGGCCGCGCCGGGTCGGAGGCGGAAGGGCGGGACCATGACAAGGCGGCACGGGGCGCGGTGCGCTTCCTGGACGCCCTGGCCGTCGACGGCCCGTTGACGGTGTCGGCCGATGTCCTCACCCCTCACGTGAAGCCCTACTACGACACCACCCGGGTGCGCAGGGAAGGGGAGGAACCGGAGCCTCCGGCGGAGTACCACCAGCCCGTACCCGTCCAGTTCCTCACCATCACGGGCGGCACCTTCGCCGCCGACCTCGTCGGGGACACCGAGAAGATCACCGGCTTCGCCGCCGCCCGGCTCCGGGAGGCGGTCGAGGACCTGGGAGTGGGAGCGAAGACCGCAGCGGGTTACGGGTACATGAACGCTCACAGGGGTGGGATATGACGGTCCACATCGTCTCGGTCGGGGTCAGCCTCAGAGACTTCTTCGAGAAGGGGCATCTGGAACGGGTGGGCCGGACCGTGCCCGGTGGTGAAGAAGCGCGCGAGTACTGGAACAAGGACAAGCTGGGACTCGCCGAGAAGGTCTACGACACCACGCGGCGGCTCAACGACGCCTTCGGCCCCGGGACGGGACCCGCGTCCGGCGCCCCGTCCGGTGCCGAGCTCCCCTCGCGCAACGAACTCGCCGTTTTCAGCGAACTGGCCTCTGACGTGCAGGCCAGAAAGTGGACCTCCGTGGCGGGGCTGTCCGCCGAGCTGGACACCGTACGCACCTACAACCCGGCGATGATCGCGGACGAGGACCGGACCGTCCTGCTCGCCAGCGACACCGAGGACGGGCGCGCCTGCGCGGTCTGGACGGCCATCGCCCTGGCCAAGGGGAACGTGGAACGCGTCCTGTACCTGTGCGGGATGGGCCCGGACACCAGGCTCGACCGCCCCGGACCGGGGCAGATCCTCGTGGTCTGCGTCAAAGGCCTGGACGCCCGGCGCAAAGAGGAGTTCGCCCTGGCCATGGAGGGGCTCGGCTACCTGGCCCGCCTCCTCGTCGGCAACCGGACACGCGGCATCGACCCGCTCCTGGAGCACGGGGAGAGTGTTCTCTTCCACCTCTCCGGCGGCTACCGGGCCACCGTGCCCTACCTGATCTCGGCGGCCGAGTGGCTGCGCAGCCTGGGCCGTGACGCACAGGCCCACGTCCTGCCGGAGAAGGCCGAGCAGACCCTGCCCATCCCGCTGCGCCGCCTGTCCCCGGAACTGGTCGGTCGGGAGCTGGCCGGTTTCGGCGAGTACACCGCACCCGAGGTGCCCCAGGGCGCGCTGCTGGAGGGCTACGCCTACGAGCGGCAGAGCCCGGGCGCCAGGCTCACGGCCTTCGGCAGGGGTATGCGGATCCTGTTCGAGGAACACCTGGAAACGAGGCGGTGATCCGGTGACCGTGCCCGACGGCTCCGGTGCCGAGTGTTCCGACATCGCGCCCCGCCTGCACCGGAGGGTCACCGCGGGGGTGGGTGAAGCGCTCAACCGGTACGGGTCGGGGTTCAGCGAGCAGACCGACATCGCCGCGCTGTCCGTTGCCGAGGTACGCCGGGCGTACGAGATCATCCCGAAGGTGCTCAGCCCTCCGGTGGGGCAGGAGGTCACCGCGGACCAGGTCGAGCAGGCGATCGGCGAGATCAGTCGTGTGCTGCGCGGGCACCGGCCCAGGCTCATGGCCGCCCTGTACCGGCCCCTGGCCATCATCCCGGCTCTGACGAAGAAGACAGGGGCCACAGAGAAGACGGAGCTCAGCCTCAACCACCAGTGGCTCGCCTGGTGCTGGACCAGTGAAGCGGCCTGGCGCGCCCTGCACGACCCGCCCGGGGAGGGCATTCCCCCGCTGACGGACACCGAGGTCGAGGTGCTCGTGCCGCTGGCGGCACGGCACCGCTTCCTCGCCCTGTCCGAGCCCTACCGGGGTGGCCGGGGTGAGACAGGGTTCCTCCCCGAGGACGCGGCGCACGACCTTTTCGGCAGGCACACCGGCGACGTGTTCCTCGCCCGCAGCCGCCAGGCACGGTGGGAGTGGTCGGAGCTGCTGGGCCGCCACGAGTCCCTGCCCGCCCTGGACGGGGCCGAGCAGGCCGAGATCGAGGCCGAAACGGACCTCCTGCTGTTCGAGTACCCGACGGACGGCCGGGCCCGGAAGAACCGCGCCCGGTCCGCCCGGCCGGGACCGCCTCTGGCGATCGGACCCGACCGGCGGCTCGGCCCGGGCCGCTCCTCCCCGTACGCCACGGAGGACATCGGATTCGCGTCCGGGATCATCGAGCGGCACCTGCTCCCGCGCTACCGCGTCCTCACCGCGGCACACGCCGCCCTGGCCCTTTCCGAATACCCCCGCCTCGGCCGGTACACGGCGGCGGCGACGCTGTGCCTGGGGGTCCTCACCCTGGCTGGGGCCCTCTCTTCCCCCTGGCTGGCCTCCGTCCCCTTCACCGACCAGAGCACTCTGGACGTCTCCGCGATCCTGGCCGGGCTCACCTACGCCATCGGGCTCACCGGGCTCACCGTACACGGGCGCACGTGGGCACTGCCCTGGCTCCTGCGCATCCCGGCGGCCGCCGCGATCGGCCTGTTCATCGTGACCACCATGCATCCGTCCTGGTGGGCGGCCGCGTTCGAGCCCACCGGCATGGAGATCCCCGGCAGGGACGAGGGCCCCGAACCGCCCTTGGGGCCTGTCCGCGTCGCCCTCCTCCTGGCGCTGGCGGCGTTCGCCTACCTGCTCGCCAACGCACGCAACACCGGTGTCGGCATCGGCGCGGCCCTTCTCCGCGCGTTCCTGGTGTGGTGCGCCGCCGCCGCGCACTCACTCCTGATCGCACTGCTCGGCCTCGCCTGGGTCGTACCCGCCTTCAGCGAGAACGGCCATATCTTCCGGGGCGCCTGGGCCCTCCACCCCGACGCCGTCTGGGCCGCCCTGCTCCAGGCGGGAGCCTGGTGCCTCGTCGCCGGTGTCTTCTCTCAGATCCTGTGGGACGACCGGCCCCTGACCGCCCCCCTCACACACGCGCACTGGCGCACGGAACAGAGGTGACCTCCCATGTGGACCACGCTCAGCGTCCAAGTGGCGACCCCGGTCTTCAACTCGGCCGCGACCCCCGCGGACGCCCACCTGAATGCGCCCCCCGAGATCCGCGTCCCCTCCCTCCGGGGCGGGATGCGGTTCTGGCTTCGGGCCATGGCCGCCCGCTACGTCGGCGACGACGTGCACCGCCTCCGCCGGGTCGAGGACCGGGTCCTGGGCTCCACCGCCGGCTCCTCCCCCATCAAACTGCGCATCCCCCACCGGCTCACGCCCTCCACGGTGGAACTCCGAGACCTTCTGCGAGAGCGGGGCCAGGACAGGCGGGATCAGGAGAAGTGGATCGCCTACCTCCTCGGCCCGGGCCTGGCCACCAAGGGGAGGCCGCTGACGAGGGACTTCATTCCTCCCCAGGAGTTCGAACTCCAGGTCCGCCTGGACGGGCGGGACCGAGACGCCCACCGATGTGCTCTCGCCGCACTCTGGCTCAACTGCACATACGGCGGCGTCGGGTCGCGTGTCCGCCGCGGGTTCGGCAACCTGCGCATCGTGGGAGCCGGACAGGGCCTTCCCTTCGAGTCGGGTTCCTCCCTGATGCGCACCCCGGGGCTCTCGCACTACGCCGCGGCCCGGCACCTGCTGTTCACCGGCCCTCTGATCGAGGCCCGTCAGGCACTGAGCCGGGTGTGCGCGGCGCCCGGGAAGCGCGACTCCACCGCGGAAGCGGAAGAGTTCGACTGGGGTGAGGAACCGATCGCCCCGTTCCCGGTCCTGGGCGAGGAGCACACCACGGCGGGAATCGCGGGCGGCCGGGCCCAGGCCTCCTGGGACGCGGTCCTCGCCAAGGCGGGCAGGGAGCTGCGCTACTTCCGCGCCGAACTCGACTCGGACAAGCCGGAGAAGTACAGCCCGCCGATCAAGACGAAGGGCTGGATCAACGTCATCCACGACAAGGAAAGGAGGGAGAAGCGAATGCCCATGGCCACGATGGGACTGCCGCTGGTGTACAAGGACGAGTACGAGGTCAGGGTCACCAAGACCAAGGCCGGCGGCGGCGGCGTGGAACAACTCCGCCGGGCCTCACCGCTGTGGCTTCGCGCGGTCGGAGAGAAGAACGAATGGAAGTTGTTCTCCTTCGCTTTCTGGAACCGCTTCCTGCCGGAGGACCAGGAGACGAGCGTGGACCTGTGGAAGAGGGGGAACCACGTCCGGGAGATCGAGGCCGACACGGACAACGCCCACGGCCTTGTGGAGGAATGGATCGACGAGATCGGAAAGGGAGGGAGTTTCGTTCGCCGGGTGTGAGCGGTGACCCCCATCCCGGATCAGCCGAGGATTTTCGCCAGCCTGGCCTGGTACCGATCCCAGGATGCCATGTCCTTCGGGTGGATCTCGACGAGCTTGATCCTGTGCTTTTTGGCCAGGGCGCGCTTCAGTTCGACCTTTTCGTCGTACTCGACCCTGCCGACCAGCCCGAAGTACTCGATCAGGGTTCCACCCACCTCGAAGTCCGCCCTCATCTGGCTGTCCGGATATCGGGGTTCCTTGGTGTGCTCGATTCCGTTGTCGGTGAGCCAGTCGTCAATGGTCTTCTCCGCCAGGGAATTGCACACGTGACCGTCCCTGGCGAGGGTGCGGATCCCGAAAACACCCTTGTGGGCCCCGTCGGGGAGCACCCCCGTCGCGATCAGTGCCGCCAACCAGCTCCCGTACTCCTTCTTGACCGACGCCGTGCTCGGCCGTCCTCGGCCGCAGATCTCCACGAGCGCGGTGAGGTTCGAGCGCGGAATGTCGGACCAGGCAACGGTTCGCTCCCAGCTCTGGCTGGGGACGCGGCCCAGCGCGCGGGCGAGGTCGACGATGTACTCGTCGACCTTGTCCTTGTCGGCCCAGCGGTCCCAGGTCTCCTCGAAGAAGATCCCTTGGAAGCAGGAGTTGCAGCATCGGACGCCGGTCCTGCCGTCCACGTAATCGATGATCCTGCGGCTGTCGATCTCCTGGAACCCGTCGCCGCAGGCCTCACAGGTCAGACTCCGAGGCGGTTCCATCTCTCGCGCGTAGTCCAGTATCTGAGCCCGGGCGAACGCAAAACCACCGAGGACACCGTAGTAGGCGTACCTTTTACAAAGGGGGTCCCTGGATCTCCAGTGGGCAATGACATCCGGATCGGTCATCTTCTTGATGACATCAAAGGAGTAGCTGTCGAACGTCCAGCCGTACTTCGCTATCAGAGCACGAATGGCCTCGTCATGCTCCTCCGTCCACCACTCCAGGATGTGGGGGTTCTTTGCGTACTCGTTCGGAACCTCACGCCCGCCCGGAAATCTCACTGGACACCCCTCCGAACCATGAAACGCAATTCAGGAGGTCAGCGTACGCGATCCGCCCGACGGGACCGCCTTCCGGTGCCGGAGCGACCACCGGGCGAACGCCCTACGCCGCAGGCCACGGATCACCTCCGTGAGTGCGGGCCGCCCCGGGAGGCGACCGGCTCCGCGGCCAGCTCCTCCACGGCGCCGATCAGCAGCTCTGCCGCCGCGACCAGGGTGGCGGTCTCGACCCGATCCGGCGTCTCCAGCGGTGTCTGGTAGCCGGGCATGCCCATCCCGATGCCGACGGCGGCATGACCGGCGGCGGCGTAGCGGCGGTTGTCCGAGGGCATCGCACGGGCGCGCAGGGGCACGCCCAGTCGCCGGCCGACGCGGTCCAGCGCCGCCAACAGCGGTCCGGCCGGCCCGCCCGCTTCGACGTGGGCCTCGCGCAACGCGGCGGCGCCGTCGAGGTTGAGGACGTGGGTCCCGCGCGCGAGCGTCGGCGCGTGTGCCGCCGAGCCGTGCGCGCCCGCCTCCTCCCCGTCGAGGAGGGCCACGGCGAGCCCCGCCCCCGCCGGAAGCCGGTGGTGCAGGATCCGGGCCGCCTCGATGACGGCGGCCACCCCCGAGGCGTTGTCGCAGGCCGCCGGGTATCGGGTGCCGTCCGGGTCATCGCCGACCCCGTCGAAGTGGGCGGTCAACAGGAACGCCGGTCCTTCGCCGTGCTGCTCGCGGAAGGTCGCGAGCACGTTGCGGCCGTCGACGTCGACCGGGCGGACGGGGACGGCCGCACGGATCGTGGAGTCCCCCGCGTGAAGCCGCCCGTGGATGTCGGTGCGCACGGCCAGCACCGGGAGCGCGGCGGGGGCCGGCCCCGCGATCATCTTCGGCATCCGGCCCGCCGCGTCCGTGCCACGGGGCACGAGGACGCCGACGGCACCGGCCTCGGCCGCGGCGGTGACGGCCTCGTGTGAGAACGCGTCGTGGAGCACCCAGGCTCCCGGTTCGGCGGTGGCGGACACCCGGCCGGTGACCGCGTGCGGCAGGTCCGCGGAGGCGAGGTGCTCACAGAAGTCACGGCGGAAGTCCAGCACGCGGCGGGTTCCCTCGTGTGCCCAGGACATGGTCGGGAGGTCGTAGACCTCGCGCACGGCGGCGCCGACGGCGAAGTCCTGGAAGGCCACGGTCGCGCCCGTGCGCCGCAGGACACGTGCGAGGTGGTCGGCGGCCGCCCGGCCGCCGCCGGTCCCCACCCGCCGCCCCTGGAAGGGGGCGGCGGCCAGGGACTCGACGACGGCTCGCAGGCGGGCCGGGTCGGGCTGCCTCACCCGCAGCACCCGCTGCCGGTGGCGGGCTGCTGCGCCGCGGGGACGGTGCCGCAGCACCCTCCGGCCGAGGAGTCGGCCGGAGGGGCCGCCGCGGTGGTCACGGGCGTTCCGCAACAGCCGCCCGCCTGCGCGGGCGGGGCCAGCGCCTCGCGGGGGTCGACGTCGAACCCGCCCGTGGTGGTGCCTGTCATGACTGCTCCTTCATCTGAGTGACCGGATGGATCGGTTCGTGCCGGTGGTCAGTGGCGAGGCGGGAGGTAGACGGCGCGTAGAGCCGTCTCACGGGCACGCTCCCGCTGTGCGTCGGCCCGGCACTCCTGCGTGCACACCTCGCCGCAGGAGTCGCAGAACTCCACCCGCCTGAGGCGCTCGGGCCTGCCGAGCAACCTGGCGAGCAGCCCTTTTCCTCTCGGGCGACCGCCTCCGGCCGTCGATCCCGAAGGATCGGGACCGGCCACGACCTTGCGTGCCTCGACCATGACCCCCCTCTCATATCGATGAACATCGATGCTTTGCGATACATCGACGATCGCCGATGTATCGAAGTTTGTCAATGCTTCCTGGTACGCTCGACCCATGAAGAGCCTCACCGTGATCGACACCCCCGGCGATGCCGCCGCCTGCTGCGGCCCGTTGGCCTCAGGGGGCATCGACGAGGAGTCGGCCGAGACCCTGGCGCGCACCTTCAAGGCCCTGGGGGATCCGACCCGGGTGCGCCTGCTCTCCATGGTCGCCGCCTCACCCGACGGCGAGGCCTGCATCTGCGACCTGAAGGAGTCGGTGGGGCTCTCCCAGCCGACCGTCTCCCACCACATGAAGCTGCTCGTCGAGGCCGGCCTCCTGAACCGGGAACAGCGCGGCCGCTGGGCCTACTTCGCCGTTGTCCAGCCCGCCCTCGACCGCCTCGCCGACGTACTCCGCCACGCCGATTGAGAGGCGTCGCGGCCTCTGCCCGGTCCCGGCCCCGTCAGAGTGCGGTCTCCACGCGAAGGACACCCACGCGACTCGCAAGCGTGATGCTCCACAGCGGCACCGTGTGCCGACCCGCAGGACCGCCTTCTTCCTGACCTGCCGTCCCCCGATGTCGGCGGCCGGACCGAACAGGGCCCACCCGCAGACCTGGAGGGAGCACCGCCGGGACAGGCATCAGCCCAGGTGGGAAGTGGACAAGCCACGCGGGTCGGTTGCCCGGGATGAACTGCACCACCAACGGGGCCTTCCCCGTGCCGGTCTACAAGCCTGGCCACCATTGGAGCATCCCCGCCATGGGACTCCTGGCCTTCCTCGGGTTGTCCACAGCCTGTGGACGCGGTGCGCGCACCACCACCCCGGAGGAGAACGAGGACCGGTGAGCACTGTCCGCGAAGGCTCCACCCCGACACCCACAAGCCCGTCGGAGCTCGCTGCCCCAAGCTGCGGCGCCGCAACGGGACCTGGAGCTCCACCCACGGCCGGTGGGGCTACCAGATCGAACTCCCACTGACCGCCGAGGGCAAACACCGTCAGGCCCGCAAGGTGGGCCTGGCCTCCCAGGAGGACGCCCTGGGCGAACTCGCCCACATCAAGATCCTGCTCGAAACCGCCAACGAGGACGAACCCGAAACGCTGGTGCGGGTCGCCGACCTCATCCAGTCCGCCCTGCGCGCCCGCGCTCCCCTACCGAACGTTGATGAGGTCAAGCGGCGGATCACCCTCGGCGTGGATGTCCGCACCACGGTGCCAACCGTCGCGGAGTGGTTGACCGAGTGGTTGAAGGGCAAACCGGGGCTGGCCGAGGGCACCCGCGCGTCCTACGCCGGGCACCTACGCAACCACCTCATCCCCCACCTCGGCCACCTGGCTTTGAACAAGCTCCAAGCCCGCCACATCGAGGCCATGTTCGCCACGATCGAGGAGAACAACGAGCACGTCCTGGAATGCCGCGAATCCGCCGACCCGCAGGTGCGCGCGTAGGTCAAGGGAAAGCGCATCACCTCGCTGTCCACCAAGCACCGCATACGCGCCACCCTGCGCAGCGCCCAGTCCGAAGCCATCCGCTCACCCGAACTGCCCATCACGGTGAACGTCGCCTCCCACGCCCGGCTCCCCTCCTACCCCAGGAAAAAGCCCCTGGTGTGGACCACCGACCGGGTCACGAAATGGCGTAAGGACGGCGCCATTCCGGGTGAGGTCATGGTCTGGACACCCGACCAGACCACCTCATTTCTCACCCACGCCCGCAAATACCCCAGGCTCTACGCCCTGCTCCACCTCATCGCCATCAAGGGACTGCGATGCGGAGAAGCCGTCGGACTCCCCTGGCGGAACGTGCGGCTCACCGACGAACAGATCGATATCACCACCCAAATCGTCCAGGTGGGATGGAAGACCATCACGAGTACCCCGAAAAGCGACGCGGGGTCCCGCACCATCACCCTCGACACCACCACCGCCCGGGTGTTGAAGCGGTGGCGCCGCCACCAGCTGGAGGCCAAACTCGCCGCCGGAAAGGACTGGGTGGACAGCGGGCTGGTGTTCACCCGCGAGAGCGGCCAGGGGTGGCATCCGGCCGAGGTCACCGACTGGTTCAACCGCATCGCCCAAGCAGCGGACCTGCCGCCGATCGGGCTGCACGGGCTGCGCCACGGCGCCGCCTCCACCGCCCTGGCCGCTGGCGTCGACGTCAAGGTGGTCTCCGCCGAACTCGGCCACGCCACCACCCACTTCACCCAGGACACCTACCAGACCGTGTTCCCCGACGTCGCCAAAGCGGCAGCCGAGGCCACCGCCGCCATGTTCACCACCCACCGAGCACCCGCCACCCGCTGACCCGACACCATCACAAGGCCGGGGCGGGAGGATCAACCCCCCGCCCCGGCCCTCGCATTGGCAGCAGCCGCCATTTCATGCCCTACGGGCTTTATAGGCCTCCGGAACCATGCTGTTCATCGGGGTGCTCTTCGCCTGAGCGTTTCCATGCCCTACGGGCTTTATAGGCCTCCGGAACCAGGCATCATGGCTCTCGTCGCCCTCATGCTTCCGGTTTCCATGCCCTACGGGCTTTATAGGCCTCCGGAACCCTCCCCCGTTTTCAGGGGTCGCGACCTGCGACGATACACCCCCGCTGCACGCGACCACCTTCCCGAGCGCACTCCAACCCGTGACCCAGGCCACTTTTCGCAGCTGCAAGCCCCTGAACAGCGCGAACGCTCTGCACGCAACACGGGGCTTCCAGAACCGAATCAGATTCTGTGTACACGCCCACCCCGAGGAGATGGCCTACAGCTCGTCACCTCTTCTACCCACCCATGCCCCGGCTGCCACCCGCTGGCCGCAACCGGCCGCAGGCGCCCCACCCCCGGGGTGCGCTACCGAACGGGGCGGTACGGCACACGGGCGCCCAGCGGGGCGCTGGTGGGCGCACACGGGCCCGGGGCAGGAACGAACGCGGCGGGCCCGGCGGAGGAGCATGGAGCGAGCAGGCTCGGGAGGTGGGAGGCACGGGCGAGACAAAAGAGCGAGCTTCGAGCAAGCGGGAGGTGCCTGGGGCGAGAAGAACGCAGAACCGAGACCTCAAAAAGGGCCTCTGGCCTGGGGTTTTGTGGGTAGGCCCCCAGGGGCTCGAACCCTGAACCCACGGATTAAAAGTCCGTTGCTCTGCCAATTGAGCTAGAGGCCCGTGACGCACCGCCCTGAGCAGGGCCGACGCCACCGAGGCCAGAGTCTACCGGAAACCCCTGGGGGCACGCAGTCGAGTATGGGTCGGCCCGCTAGCCGACCAGCACGATCGCCTTGGTGTGAAGCTTGTCCCGGTCCTGGAGGGGTTGGGGTGAGGTCTCGGGCCAGAAGAGGACGAACCGGCCCGCCGGCCGGGCGTCGCCCGGGCCGAGGGTGGCGGCCCAGGCGGTGGCGGACGTTGTGTCGGGCAGCTCGTACACGGTGAGGAGGTCGGTCTCGACCGCGCCGAGGCAGCCCTCGGGCTCGCAGGAGGGGGTTTCGTCGCGGGGGTCGGGGAGCGGGTAGAGCGTGTCGAGTTCGTCGACGAGGGTGGCGGCCGTGTACCCGTCCGCGGCCTCCTCGACGACGGCCGTCGGGGAGGGTTCGGGGGCCAGGTGGCGGAGGGTGAGGACGGTGCCGATCACGCCGACCGTTCCGAGGAGGGTGGTGAGGAGGAAGCCGATGCCGAGGCCGAGGGCAACCTTGGCGCCGTTGGACAGGGGCCGTTTGGAGGGATGGGAGGGGAAGGAAGGCTGAGAGGGGAGGGGGTCCTGGGTCATGGGTGCGGTCCGGGGGGTGGGGGTCGGGGGGTGAAGGCCGAGGGTAGCGGATGAGTCGGGTTCGAGGGGTGGGGATCGGTGGTCTGGGTGTGGGGATCGGTTGTGGTGTTCGTTTTGGTGGCTGGAGGCCCATGTGGGGCTCGGTATCGGAGAGCGGAGTGCGAGTCCCCCCTTGACCCTGACACCGTGTCAGCCCCGAACGTGGAGGTGTCATGTTCACCATCGGAGAGTTCGCCTCGATCGGGCGGGTGAGCGTGCGGATGCTCCGGCACTACGACCGGATCGGTCTGCTCACCCCCGCCCGGGTCGACCCCGTGACCGGGTACCGGTTCTACGAGGTCGGGCAGCTGACGCGGCTGAGCCGCATCGTGCAGCTGCGCGGTTTCGGCCTGGGGTTGGAGGACATCGCGCGGATCGTGTGCGGTGACCCCGACCCCCGGCTGGAGAGGGAGATCCTGGAGGCGGCCGGGGAGGGCGTTCGGCGGGAGATCGCCGAACGCCGTGCCCGGCTGGCGCGGGTCGAGGCCTACCTCCGGCGCAGGGAAGGGATCCCCGCCATGTCCACGTCCGACACCATTGCGGCAGAGCTGCGCCGGGTGGAGCCGCAGCGGATCGCCACGTTGACGCGAACGGCCCCCGGCCCCGGGCCGGAGAACGTCGGCCCCGTGATCGGCCCGATGTTCCCCGAGGCGGCCGGCGCACTGGCGGCCGCCGGGGTCCACGGCCACGGCCCCGCGGTGGCCTACTACGGCTACGACGAGTCCGGGGAGGGTGAGGGCATCGCGGTCACCGCGGGCTTCGTGCTCCCGGCCGGGGTGGAGGGGGTGCCCGGGCTGGAGGTGTCCGAGCTGCCCGGCGGCGAGGCCGCCGTCACCACCCACCGGGGTGAGGTCGCCGGGATCGGGGAGACCTGGGCGGCGCTGGTCGACTGGGTGCGCGAAGAGGGTCTGGAGCTGGCCGGGGTCTGCCGGGAGGTGTACTGGACCCCCGGCGACCGCCCGCAGGAGGAGTGGGTGACCGACCTGGTGCAGCCCGTCCGCCGAGCGGAATAAGCGGAGTAGAGCGTGCGAGCGGAATAGAGCGTGTTCGGTGGCGGTGTGGTCGTCAGGTCCGCGCGAACGCCGACCGGGCGGGCGCACCGTCGCCGGACGCTGTCTCGTGGAACCGTGGTGTCGCGCGGCGGAGGCCGGTCCGGAGGGGCTGAGCCCTGTCCGGCGGACGCTTTCGGTCGGGTGCGATGCCTGTGACGGTCGAACGGCCGGGCGTTGCTCCGCGTACCCGCGGTGTCGGGCGGTGGGTGCTCGCGATCGGGTGGTGCTCGCGCCGGCCGAACGGCCGGGCGGCCACCACGGCCCCGGGAAAAACGCTGGTCACCACCCGGCCCGTGTGCGAGGCTGCCCCGCATGAGCGACGCCCGTATCGACCTGCTGCACCGCCAGTTCGACCTCACCTGGGGCCTGCTGAAGTACCACCTGGACCGCCTGGTCCCCGAGGACGTCCTGTGGGAGCCCGTCCCCCTGTGCTGGACGATGCACCGGTCCGGGGACGGCTGGGTCCCCGACTGGGCAGACTCCGAGCCCGACCCGGTCCCCGTCCCCACCGTCGGCTGGGTGACCTGGCACATCGGCTGGTGGTGGGGTGTCACCCTGGACCACCTGTCCGGGCGGGTCCCCCGGGACCGGGAGGCGGTGGCCTGGCCCGGCCCCGACGGGGTGGTGGAGTGGCTGAACGCGCTGCGCGGGGAGTGGGCCGCGGTCCTGCCGACCGTGTCCCCCGACGCCCCCGCGCCCTTCCCCTGGCCGGAGGGGTCGGGGATGTCGGTGGCGGACACGGTGGCGTGGGTCAACGCCGAGCTGATGAAGAACGCCGCCGAGCTGGGTCAGCTGCGGATGCTGCGGGCGGCCTCCTCCGCGAAGCCGTAGAACCGGTCGAGGACCTCGCCCGCCCCCTGGCCCCGGTCGGGGTAGAAGTACAGGCCGGTGACCCGGACCAGCAGGCCGCCGTCCCGGAACACCACCTGGGCCTTCCAGGAGTCGTCGTCCTCGCGGGTGTACACCGCGAACGCCTCGTCCCCCGGCCCGTCCACGGGCACGAACACGTGTGTCGGGGCGGGGTCGTCCGCGCCGTCCGGCCGGGGCGCGGCCCGCTCCCGGTGGAACAGGTACAGGTACTCGCCGCGGGCGTCGACCGCGGTGGGCAGCAGCACCGTGTCGACGTCGATGTACTCGGGGCCGGGCCACTCGCAGGAGGCCTGGGGGATCTCGGTCTCGCCGAAGCGGGCCGTCTCCACCAGGTACGCCTCCTCGGTGCGTTCGGGCTCCCGGGGGTGCGGCAGGTCCGGGCAGCGGTCGGGGAGTCCGTCGCGGGTCTCGGGCTCATGCTCGAACGCTGTGAGCGGCCCGGCGACCGCGCCCAGGCCGTCGGCGATCGCGGCGGCGGCGAACACCGCGCCGTCCCCGCCGCCCCCGGCCTTCCCCTCGTCCCCGTTCTCCCCGCCGCCCGGGTCGAGTCCCAGGTCGAGCCCCGGATCGAGCCCCGGCGGAAGTTCGGGCGACTCACCGCGGTGGGCCACCCGGACCACGGTGTTCGCGCTGCGGAAGAACACGGCGGTGCCCGGCGTCTCCTCGTCCCGGTGGACGCCGCGGACCCCGTGCACGAGGTAGGCCTGCTCGCCCAGCCCGGTGAACTCGGCGACCTCCGCCTCCGGGTGGTCGCGCAGCTCCCAGGTCAGCAGGTCGGCGAGCCCGCGCACACCCGCGGCCGCGGCCCGGTCGGGGTCGCCGTCCTCGGCCTCGAACACCCGCACCTCGACGTCGAGCACACCGCCCTCCCCCGCGCCGCCCTCCCCCACACCGCCCTCCTCGTCCCGCCACACGCAGCGGCGTTCGAGGGCCGTGTTGGGCGAGGACACCGGGGCGGAGGGCCGGACGTCCCCGGCGAGCGCCCGGACCGTCCCCTCGGGGACACCGCAGTCGGGGTGGATCCCGGTGACCGGGCGACCGACCGGGTGCGGGTCGTCGATCCGGGCCCCGGCGACCGCCCCGGTCAGGGTGTCGTCCGCCGGCCCGTTCCCCGACCAGTAGGTGTACGCCGCGAGCGGGAGGAGAACGGCGCCGATGACGCCGGCCGTCCACATCCCGGCCCGGATGCGTTGCCTTCCGACGACCGGGACCCCGTCCCGGGCCACGGCCTCCTCCGCCTTCCGCACGCCGCTCACCGCCGCCACCCCGTCTCGATCCGCGTCCCCAGGTCCAGCAGCGCCGCCACCGGGAGCACCGCGACCGTGGCCAGCGCCCCCGGCAGCCGCCGGGGTTCGCGCAGCGCCCGCGGCAGGTCGCCGCGCAGCACCACGGCGGCGACCGCCGCCAGCACCGCAAGACCGGCCAGCACCGCGATCCCGATCCCCGCCCACGGCACCACCGGGTCCCCCGGCCGGACGATCACCAGGACCTGCGAGGTGTCCCCGTCGGCCACGTACACGTTGCCGTGCCGGTCCACCGCGAGTCCGCGCAGCGAGTGGTACCGCGCCCCCTCCTCGGTCTCCACCCTGGTGTCGAAGACCGTGGAGATCTCCCCGTCCCGCACCATGCGGACCCGCCCGTACCCGCTGATGAAGACGGTGCCGTCGTCGGCCACCGCGACCCCCGACACCGAGGGCAGCACCGCCTCGGTCGCGGGCCCGCCGTCGCCCAGGTCGTCGCCGCTCCAGGAGGTCTCCCCGGTGCCCGCCACGAGGGTGCGCTCCCCGGCGGCGTCGAACCGCCAGACCCGCGGATCGGTCCCCTCCGCGACGTACACGCCGTCGGGCCCCACCGCGAACGCCGCCACCTCCACGGCCGGGTCCCGGTCCTCCTCCTCGTCCGCGAACGTCCAGCCGTCCCCCTGCGGCACGGGCCCGCCCACCACCGGGGTGACCGACCCGTCCTCCTCCACCCGGTACACGGCGTCCTCCGGGGTGGACACGTACAGCGCGCCGTCCGGTCCGGCGTCGATGTCCCTGGGCTGGAGTTCCACGGTCCCCGACCCGTCGGAGAGCCCGACCGTCCCCGGTCTCAGCGCGACCTCGGCGGTCCCGTCGCGCAGGATCCGGTGGACGGCGCCGTAAAAGGCGGTGTAGGCGTACACGGAGCCGTCCGGCGCGGCCGCGACCAGCCGGGTCTGCAAGGTCACGCTCCCCCCGGCGGTGTCGGCCTCCCTCCGTGTGCGCACGGTCCCGCCGGCCACCGTCCGCAGCAGCCCCTGGTGCCCGTCCACCAGGTGGACGGTGTCGTCGGGCCCCACGTCCAGTCCCCGCGGGGACCACAGCTCGAACTCCTCCGCCCTCCCCCCGTCGGCGGGGACCGCCTCGTCGAGGACGAGGGCCTCCTCGCCGACCAGGGTGTCGATGGTCCCCTCCGGGTCCACCCGGCGCACGCCGTCCGTGTCCGGGCCGGTGAGGTACAGGGAGCCGTCGGGCCCGGCCGCGATCGCGGTCGGTTCGGCCAGCCCCGCGTCGACCGCCGGCACACCGTTCCCGGTGTCCCGGGGCTCGCCGGTCCCGGCCACCGTGGTGATGTCCCCGTCCGCGTCCACCCGGCGCACCCGGGCGTTGAAGGTGTCGAGGATGTACAGGTCGCCGCCGTGCGCGGCGATGCCGGTCGGGGTGTTGAGCTCGGCCTCGTCGGCCGGTCCGCCGTCGCCGGAGAACCCGCCCTCCCCCTCCTCCCGGTAGGAGTCGCCCGCGACGGTGATCAGGGTGCCGTCCGGCTCCACCCGCCGGACCGCCTGGTTTCCGCCCTCGATGAAGTGGACCCGCCCCCGGCCGTCGACGGCGACCCGGTAGGGGCTCCACAGGCTGGCCTCCACCGCGGGGTACCCGTCGGCCTTGTCGGCCCAGCGGTCGCCGCCGCCCGCCAGGGTGGTCAGGTCCCCGGCGGGGTCGACGGCGAACACGCGGCCCGCCCCGGCGTCGGTGATGTACAGGGTTCCGTCGGGGCCGACCGCCACCGCCGAGGGGGTGAGCGGCACCGTGCGGGCGTCGCCCTCCCGGACCTCCTCGCCGTCCTCGGCGTAGCGGCCCGCTCCGGCGACGGTGCCGATGGTCCCGTCCGGGTCCACCCGGCGCACCCGGTGGTTCCCGGTGTCGGCGATGTACAGGGAGCCGTCGGGGCCCACGGCCAGCCCGCCGGGGCTGTTCAGCGCGGCCGCGTCGGCGGGGCCGCCGTCCCCGGAGGACCCGCCCTCGGGGCCGCCGGTCCCGGCGACCACGGTGACCTCTCCGTCGGGGCCGACGCCCAACACCCGGTGGCGTGCCGGGTCGGCGACGTACACGATTCCGTCCCCGGCCGCGTCGCCCGTCCCTTCCCCGACGGCCCCGTCCCCGGCCGCACCGCCCCCGACCGCCATGTTCCGCGGGAGGTCCGCCACCTCCGCGTGCGGGAAGAAGGGCGTGACCGGGTCCTCCTCGAAGGGCTCGTGTTCGGTACCGGCCACGGTGAGCACGGTGCCGGGGTGTTCCCCGGCCCACGGGTCGGACCCGGTCACCACCGGTTCGGTGCGGGTCAGGTCCTCCTCCTCGGGGGCGATCCGCCACACCCGCCCCGGGGTGGCCGCGTACAGCTCCCCGTCCGGTCCCAGGGCGACGTCCCGGACCTCGCCCAGGTCGGCGATGAGCGTCGAGACGGTCCCGTCCGGGGCCACGGCGCGCACCCGGCCGTTGCGGCCGTCGGCGATGTACAGGGTGCCGTCGCCGCCGACCGCCACCGCCTCGGGGGTGAACTCGGCGGAGGTGGCGGGGCCGCCGTCGCCGGAGAACCCGCCCTCGCCGGGCACCCCGGCGGCCACGCCCAGGCGCCCGTCGGGGTCCACCCGGTGGACCACCGGGGACATCGAGTCGAGGGCGTACAGCGAGCCGTCGGGGCCGACCGCGATGTCGCGGACCTCGTACACCTGGGCCCGGAGCGGGTCGTCGGTCCTCCTCGGGGCCTGGTCCCCACCACCCAGAACGGTGGTGATGGTCCCGTCGGCGTCCACCCGGCGCACCCGGGAGTTCTCGGTGTCGGCGATGTACAGGGAGCCGTCGGGGCCCACCGCCAGGTCCCCGGCGTCCGTGATCCGGGCGTCGGCGGCCGGTCCCCCGTCGCCGCCGTCCCCGTCGCCGTCCCCGTCCCGGAAGTCGGCGCCCTCGCCGTCGGCGACCACCTCCGCCTCCCCGTCGGGGGCCAGCCGCCGGATGTCGTTGCGGGCGGCGACGAGGAGCGCCCCGGTGTCGTCCACGGCGACGGCGGCGGGGGTGTTGCTCGGGCTGTGGAACCACCCGGGGACGACCTCGGGGCCGTCGGTCTCGGGCGATCGGCGGCCCAGGGTGCCCGCGACCGTGTCGATGGTGCCGTCGGGGGACACCGCGCGCACCCGTTTGGCCTGGCGGTCGGCGATGTAGACGGTGCCCTCGGGGCCGACGGCGAGGTCGAGCCACTCGCCCAGCCGTGCGTCCCGGGCGGCTCCCCCGTCTCCGGAGTAGCCGCTCACGTCGCGTCCGGCGACGGCGACCGCCTCGAAACGAACGGCGGTGCCGGCGGCATCGGCGGCGCCCGCCGTGTCGTCGTCGGCCCGCGCACCCACCGCGGGCGCACCCACCGCGGGCGCGCCCACCGCGGGCACACCCGTGGCCAGCAGGACCAGGCAGGCCGCGAGGGCGGCGGCCCGCCGGGGTCGGAACGTCATCGGGGCTCCCGTCTCCGTACGCGCCCCGGCCGGGGGTGCGGGGGTTCTCCCAGGTGGATGCCCCGAGGAGGGCGATCGGTTCCGGCCGTCACCCGACGACGATCGACCACTACCCTCCGTGACGAATTCCGCGCTTCGCGCCCGAAACGCCCCGAAAGCACACCGAAAAGCCGTTTCCGCCGTAACAGTGGGAAACATTTATGGTCCGCTTTTCAACTTCCCCCGGGAAAGGAAAGCGCATCCGCCCCGAAGCGCACATGCGTACGGAGTCCGATCCATCCGGAACCTCTTTCGGTACCGGATACCAATGAGAACCCCACCCATTACCCCGATATGTGAAACACATCACAATTTGGTTTTGAGAAAACCCCAGGTGATCACACCGGACCCATCCCTGAACACGGCGGACAAAGGCCGAATGGCGGAGTCCACTGGGGCTCTTGTGCACTAAAGTCTCCTTGTCATGAGGGAAACAGCGGTACGCGACCCCGCGGACACCCTCGCCCGGCGACCCGACAACACCGAACTGGCCCGGGCACTGTCCGCCCAACTCGGTCTTGACCTGGCACCACGCGAGTTCACCCTCGCCGACGGCGTCCGGGTCGGCGTCGACTGCGCCGACGGAGACCCGCCGAGCCTGCTCGTGCAGTGCTCGCCCTTCTCCGGCCAGGTGAAGTCGTCCCAGCGCAACAAGGTCATCGCCGACGCCTTCAAACTGTCCTGGATCCGGGACACCCACTTCCCGCGCGCGCGGGTACTGCTGGTCCTGGGAGAACCCCTGGCCCGGCTGTTCGGCCGGGGCGCCTGGCTGCCCAGTGCGTTCGCCACGCACCGGATCACCGTCGCCCTACTGGACGCGGACCTCCGTGTACGCGTCCTTGATATCGGTACGTGACGGAGCCTTCATACAGAGTTAATGCCGGCTCCCTAACGTCTCACCCCGTCACACAACCCCCCGCGGGCCGTCGATCCACGATCTTCCACCCGCTCTCCAACCGCCAGCCCCCGGTTCGTCGTACCCGGGGAGCGACAGGAGGGTGCCTCCGTGGACTTCTCACCCGTGACCGCCGGATCCCCACCCGGCCCCCCACTCCTCACCGACGCGGTCTGATCCGCCGTGCGCGTCCTCGACACGCCCCGGATGGCGACCCTGTGCAAGCATGTGCGCACACAGAATGAGGAGCGGGCATGACACACCCCTCACCGCACAACTCGCGACACACCTCGTCGCACACTTCGCGATACCCCTCGCCACACGCCCCGTCGCACCCCCTGCCACATCTCTCGGACGATCTCGGTATCCGCATCCGCGGCCTCACCAAGACCTACGACGGCGGTGACCCCGACCGTCCGGCCCTGGCGTCCGTGGACCTGGACATCGGCCCCCGCCGGTTCGTCAGCCTCATCGGCCCCAGCGGCTGCGGCAAGTCCACCCTGCTGCGGGTGATCGCCGGCCTGGAGGACCACGACGCCGGGGAGGTCTCGCTCTTCGGCTCCACCCCGCACGCCCTGTGCGCCGCCAAGGGGGTGGGCCTGGTCCCGCAGACCCCGGCACTGCTGCCCTGGCAGACCGTGCGCCGCAACATCGTCCTGCCCCGCCGGGTCAACCGCCGCTCTGGGGCCGGCGGCGAGGACCCCGACGACCTGCTGCGGGCGGTGGGCCTGTCCGACGTCGCCCACCGGTACCCGCACGAGCTCTCCGGCGGCCAGCGCCAGCGGGTGGCCATCGCCCGCGCCTTCGGCCTGCGCCCCCGGCTGCTGCTCATGGACGAACCCTTCTCCGCCCTGGACGAGTTCACCCGCGAGGCGCTGCGGCTCCAACTGCTGGGCCTGTGGCAGCGCCGGGCGACGACGGTCGTCTTCGTCACCCACTCGGTGCGCGAGGCGGTCACCCTCTCCGACGAGGTCGTCGTCATGTCCGCCCGGCCCGGCCGCGTCCACGAGGTGCTGCCCATCGACCTGCCCCGGCCCCGGGACGCCGACGTCGTGACCGGTCCGCACATGCACGCCCTGGAGGACCGTGTCCGCGCCTCCCTGCAATCCGCGTGGGAACGCGGAGCCGCCCCCGACGACCTCGTTCCGCTATGAGCGGGAACACCGAGGTCACGCTATGAGCGAGAGCACCGAGATGACCGCGACCGCCCCCCTGCGCCGCTCCCCCGACCGCCCCGAACAGGCGCCCGGCCCCGGTTCCTCCCCCGCGCGCCGCCGCCGTCGCGGCGACCGGCCGCGCGGCCCCCTGCACCCGGCCACCTGGGCGCCCACCGCCGTCGTGGTGCTGCTGCTGGGCGTGGGCTGGTCGGCGGTGTCCGCCGAGCACCCCTACATCCTGCCCCGGCTCTCCGATGTGGGGCTCACCCTGGTGGACCGGCCCGAGGTGTTCCTCGCCAACGCCTGGAGCACCCTGTCCATCGCCCTGATCGGGGTGGCCTGCGGGGCGGGCATCGCGTTCGTCCTGGCCCTGGTCATGTCCGAGGTCCCGGTGGTGCGGCGCGCGCTCATGCCGCTGGCCGTGGTGCTCAACGTGACCCCGGTGGTCGCGCTGGCGCCCGGGCTGGTGGTGGCGTTCGGGTTCGGCCTGGCCCCCAAGGTCATCGTCACCGGGATCATCACGTTCTTCCCCGTGCTGATCAACGTCGCCACGGGGCTGCGCGCGGTCCCCGAGCCCGTCCTGCACGTGTTCCGAACGCTGCACGCCTCCCGCTTCGAGGTGCTGTGGCGGCTGCGCATCCCCTACGGCCTGCCCTACACCCTGGCCGCGCTGCGCGTGGTCATGCCGCTGTCCATCGTGGGCGCCGTGGTCGCCGAGTTCGTGGCCGCGGGCAGCAGCGGCGGGCTCGGCACCCTGATCCGCACCTCCGCCTCCGCGGCGCGGCTCGACTCCGTCTACGCCGCGATCGCATGCCTGGCCGCCATGGGCGTGCTCATGCTGGCGCTGGTCTCCGCCGTCGAGCGCAGGGTGCTCTTCTGGCACGAGTCGCAGCGCACCCACGCTTCCCGTCCCCGCAGATCCCATCTTGTCCAACGAACGGAAGAGCGCCCCCGATGACCACCCCCACCACCCCCCTGGCCCGGTACCTCGGTGCCGCGGCCCTGACAGCGGCCGTCCTGGCGACCGCCGCCTGCGGCGGCTCCGAGGCCGCCACCGAGCCCTCGGCCAATTCCGACCTCGCCATCAACGCCGAGAGGTGCACCACCAACCAGGACGCGGGCACCATCACCTACATCTCCGGCTACTTCTACCAGGCCTCGGTGAGCCAGCTGGAGGTGTTCGCCGCCGAGGGCCTGGGCTTCTTCGACGCCGTCTGCCTGGACGTGGAGATCGAGGGCGGCGTCGGCGACATCATGGCCAACTCGGCGCTGGTGTCGGCGGGCACCGCCCACTTCACCCCGATCGCCAACGAGGCCGAGGTCGTCCAGGCCAACGAGCAGGACCACGACGTCGTCGGCATCGCCACCTACGGGCACGTGCCGATCGCATCCCTGCTGACCGGCCCCGACGTGGAGGACCTCAAGGAGCTGGAGGGCCAGACCCTGGGCCGGCCCGGCATGCTGGCCGCCCCGCTGGAGGCGATGCTGAACTCCGCCGGGGTCGACGTGGACTCCATCGAGCAGGTCGAATCCGGGTACGACCCGAGTGTGCTGCCCCGCGACCAGGTGCAGGCGCTGACGGCGTTCCGCTCCAACGAGCCGCACCAGCTCGACGCCATGGGCGAGTCGTACAAGGAGTGGCTGCCCGAGGACTTCGGTGTCATCGGCTCCTTCGGCGTGATGGCGACCAACCCGGAGTGGGCCGCCCAGAACCGGACGGTGGTCGAGGACTTCCTGCGGGCCATCGGCAAGGCGTTCGAGTACTGCGAGGAGAACGAGCGCGAGTGCGTGGAGCAGGCCGCCTCCTTCGACCCGACCGGTGAGTTCGACGTCGACCACAACCTCAAGGTCTGGGCGGCCGAGAGCGAGCTGGTGCGCGCCTCCACCCCCGACGAGACCGCCTTCGGCTACATCGACCTGAGCATGACCGAGTCCGAGACGCAGAACCTGGTCGCCAACGGCGTGCTCGACGAGGTGCCCAACCTGGAGCCCCTCTTCGAGCCGCACTACCTGGAGGCCGTGTACGTCGCCGGGAACGTGAGCTGGCCCGCCGAGGACAAGGACGAGTAGTACCCCCCGCCCGCGGGGAACGGCCACGGGCACCGGGGCGACGGCCCCGGTGCCCCCTGTAGTTGTCAGAGCATTCACAGAGCGAGGGAACCGAGTTGTCAGAACCTGGCGGGACACCGGCCGCCGACACCGAGTACGGGATCTTCCTGCCCATCGGCAGCGGCGGGTGGATCGTCTCCGAAACGGCACCGCACCCGGAGGCGACCTACGCCTACAACCGCAGGGCGGCGGTCCTGGCGGAGCAGTACGGCCTGGACTTCATCATGTCCATGGGCAAGTGGCGCGGGTACGACGGCGCCACCGACCACTGGGGCCGGACCCTGGAGTCCATCACGATGATGGCGGGCCTGGCCGAGGCCACCGAGCGGGTCAAGGTGTGGTCGACCGTCCACACCAACCTGTTCCACCCGGCGATCGCCGCGAAGATGTTCACCACCCTCCAGGAGATCGCGGGCGGCCGCGCCGGGATGAACATCGTGGTGGGCGCCTACGCCAAGGAGTTCGCCCAGATGGGCCTGTGGGACGACACCCTGTCCCACGCCGACCGCTACCGCTGGACCGAGGAGTGGACCTCGGTGCTGGAGCGGCTGTGGTCGGAGCAGGCCGTGGACCACGACGGCGAGTACTTCCACCTGGACGACTGCCGGTCGCTGCCGCACCCGGCGACCCGGCCGACGCTGATCGCCGCGGGCCGCTCCGAGGCCGGGCTGGACTTCCAGGCCCGGCACTGCGACGGCTCGTTCCTCACCGCGCAGGACCTGCCCGGCCTGCGCACGGCCTGCCAGGACGTCAAGCTGCGCGCCGAGAAGCAGGGGCGGAGCATCCGCACCTACTCGATGCTGACGGTCGTCCTGGCCGACACCGACGAGGAGGCCGAGGCCCGCAGGCTGGAGTACGGGCGCGGCGCGGACGTGGAGGCGCTGGTCAACATGAAGGTGGCCTGGGGGCTGCCGCCGGACCGGGCGCTGTCGCTGACCGCGGAGCGGCCCGAGGACGAGGCGTTCCAGACGCCGTTCGTCACCGGCGCCCCGCACACCGTGGCGGAGCGCATCCGGGAGATCGTCGAGTTCGCCGGGCTGGACGGCCTGATGCTGATCTTCCCCGACTACCACGCGGACCTGGCGGACTTCGGGGAGCGGGTGATGCCGCTGCTGCGCCCGGCCGCCGAGGGGGAGCGGTGACCGCCGACCTCGTCGACGTCTCGGGGCACACGCGCCCGATGCCCGGCCCCCTCGGGGAGGCGGCAGTGCTCGTCGTGGACCCGCAGCGGGACTTCGCCGACCCGGAGCGGCTGCCCCGGCTGGACGCGGGCGCCCGGGGGCGGATCGACACCGCCCTGGACGGGACCCGGACGCTGGTCGACCGGGCCCGCGCGGCGGGGGTCCCCGTGGTGTGGACCCGGCTGGAGCAGGACCCGGACGAGCCGTGGGACTCCTCGCGGTGGCTGCGCGGGCTGGCGGGCCTGCCGCCGGAGCAGGCGCAGGCCCGGGAGCCGTGCCTGACGGGCACCCCGGGCCCGGAGTGGTTCGGGGTGGAGCCGCTCGGGGACGAGGAGGTGGTGGCCAAGCGCCGCTACTCGGCGTTCCACGGCACCGACCTGGTCCGCCTGCTGTACTCCTCGGGGGTCACCTGGCTGGTGGTGTGCGGGCTCACCACGGACTGCTGCGTTGACGCCACCGCCCGGGACGCCTTCCAGCACGGGTTCCGCGTGGTGGTGGCGGCCGACGCCGTCGGCACCTACGAGCAGGGCCGGCAGGAGGCGGCGCTGGCGGGGCTGGCCCGGCACGCCGCGGTGGTCGCGACGGTCGACGCCGTCACCGGGCTGTGGCGGGCCGGGGGTTGACGCTCCCGGCCGCCGGGTAGTCACCCCGTGCGCCGCGGGAGGGGCCCGCGGTGCACGGGGGAGGGGCCATGGGGGTCGAACGCGGTCTGGCGGGCCTGCGGCGGATCCTGGAGGGCATCGACTTTCCGGCGGACAGGGACCGCATCGTCGCCGCCGCCCTGGAGGCGAACGGCGACGAGGAGATCCTGACCGCGCTGCGGGCGATGCCCCCCGCGGACTTCTACGAGGCGAAGGAGGTCCTGGCGGCGGTCCCGCTGCCCGAGACCGAGCCGGGCTCGCACACCGAGTCCGCCCGCGCCCGGGAACGCCGGCGGCACTGACCGCCGCGGCACCGCGCACCGCCGTACCGAACACCGCGACACCGAAACACCACGGCCGGGACCCGCACGGGCCCCGGCCGCTCCGGTCCCCCGGATGGCGGAGGATGGGGGATGGACATCCCCGAGGCCGAGGTGGACATCACCCCCGGGCTGGTCCGGCGGCTGCTGGCCGACCAGCACCCCGATCTGGCCGGACTTCCCCTGACCGTTGTCGCCAACGGGTGGGACAACACGATGCTGCGGCTGGGCGACGCGCTGGCGGTGCGGCTGCCGCGGCGGGAGCGGGCCGCCGAGTTGGCCCGCAACGAGCAGCGGCGGCTGGGAGAGATCGCCGCCCGGCTGGACACCCCGGTGCCCGCGCCCGTGCGGGTCGGCGTCCCCGGGCGGGGCTACCCCTGGCACTGGTCGGTCGTGCCCTGGTTCGACGGGGTCACGGCCGCCGAGGTCCCCGTCGCGGAGCGGGGCGGGCTGGTCGCCCCGCTGGCGGACTTCGTCGTACGGCTGCACGTGCCCGCGCCCGCCGACGCCCCCGACAACCCCTTCCGGGGCGTGCCGCTGGCCGCCCGCGCCGAGGGGTTCCACCGGCGGCTGGAGGCGTCGGGCGTGCCCCGGCGCGGGCGGCTGGCCGGGCTGTGGGACGGCCTGGCCGCCGCGCCGGCGTGGCCGGGCCCGGCGCTGTGGCTGCACGGCGACCTGCATCCCGCCAACCTGCTGGCCGCCCCGGGGCGGGGGCTGGCCGCGGTCCTGGACTTCGGCGACCTGACCTCCGGCGACCCCGCCACCGACCTGGCCGTCGCGTGGATGCTGTTCGGGCCCGCGGAGCGGGCCGCGTTCCGCGCGCGGGTGGACGTGGCGGGCACCGTCGACCCGCACGTGTGGGACCGGGCCCGGGCCTGGGCGCTGCTCTTCGGGGTGCTGCTGGCCGGCCACTCCGACGACGCCCCGGTTCTGGCGGCGATCGGCTCGCATACGCTTGACCAGGTCGTTCTCGCGGAGAGGACCCCGGAGGTGGACCACGGCTGAACCCGGGCGGACCCTCAAGTCCCTGCTGGACGCCCTCGACGAGTCCGCGCACGGGCTCATGGCGGCCCCGCGCGGCCTGGGCACGGTGGTGCGCTCGGTCACCGTCACCGACGAGGGCGAGCCGCTGCCCGTGGGCACGCCAGCGGTCGTTCCCGGCGAGGAGGCCGACGCGCTGGCCGACCGGATCCCCGACGGCGTCGCGGCCGTCAGTCCAGGGAGCGCACGAGCCCGGCGATCTCCTCGGGGACCTCGTGCGGGGCCAGGTGCCCCGCCCCCTCCAGGACGGTGACCTCGGTGTCCAGCAGCCGCCGGGCCGGTCCGTGCAGGCGCGCGGGCGAGTAGAAGGCGTCGTCGGAGCCGGTGGCCACGACCACCGGGGTGCCCTCCCAGGGGCGCAGGCACTCCATCGGGAGCGGCCCCGGGGCCAGGCTGGTCCGGCAGTGCCGCCCCACCAGGGTCATCCACGGCGCCAGCGGGTGCACCCGTACGCCCCGGGCCCGGGAGGTGTACCCGGGCCCGCTCATGTAGTCGAGCAGGCGGGTGCTCTTGTCGTCGCGCGGCCCGATCATCCACGGCAGGGTGACCCGCATCAGGTCCGAGTTCATCGAGGCCGCCGTCAGCCCCGCCGGGCCGACCATCACGACGGCGCGGACCAGCTCGGAGGGTTTGGCGGCCAGCGCCACGGCGGCGCCCAGCGAGTGCGCGAGCACGGTCGCCGGGCGGCCGGTGAGCAGCGGCAGGACCTCGTCGAACCAGGCCCCGTAGGAGACGGCCCGGCCCGAGCGGGGGCGCAGCCCCTCGCTGAGCCCGGGCTGCCCGGGCAGGTCGACCAGGGTGACCGCGCGGTCGCGGGCCAGGATCCGGGCCAGCTCCACCGAGGTGGCGGAGTTGAAGTTGGTGCCGCTCAGGACGATGACCGGAGGGGCGTCCCCGCCCGGGGCGGTGAAGGCGCGCGTGGCGCCCAGGCCGGTGCGCAGTTCGGGCAGTGCCCTGAGCGCGGGCCATGCGGCGATCCGCTCCTCGCACCAGGTCCGGATCTCACGGGCACCGGTCTCGGAGCGGTAGATGTGCGTACCGTGGAGGTGTGTGTCGGGCATCGGACACCTGCTCGTTTCCGGATGGGAGATGAAGCCACCGCCGACCAGTCTTCCCGGCCCGCGGCGGAACAAGCCTGCCTGACACCCCGGACAGGAAACACGGAAAACGGACGTATATGCTCTGGTCTGGACTTTCGCACCATCCCCGGAGAGCACGGGGTGAGACTCGAAAGTCCTAGGTGTGCCGGGAAGACTGGTCGGCGGTCCCACAGCCGTCTCCAGAAAGCCGCCCATGAGCATCGACCCGCTGGCACATTCCGCGTCCCGGGGCCCCCTCGCCCGACTCGCCGACGCCCTGCGCAGTGACACCGTCGGAGGTTTCCTCCTCATCGGCGCCGCGCTGATCGCGATCGTCTGGATCAACTCGCCCTTCGGTGAGGTCTACGAGAACCTGCGCTCGGTCACCTTCGGCCCCGCGTCCCTGCACCTGGACCTGTCCCTGGAGACGTGGGCGGCCGACGGGCTGCTGGCGGTCTTCTTCTTCGTCGTGGGCAACGAGCTCAAGCAGGAGTTCGTCAACGGCGAGCTGCGCAACCCGCGCCGGGCGATGCTGCCGATCGTGGCGGCGCTCTGCGGCATGGCCGTGCCCGCCGCGATCTACGCGGCGGTCAACTCCTCCTCGCCGGACACCGTCCACGGCTGGGGCATCCCGATGGCCACCGACATCGCCTTCGCGGTGGCCATCCTCGCGGTCATCGGCCGCCACCTGCCGCCCGCGCTGCGCACGTTCCTGCTGACCCTGGCGATCGTCGACGACCTGGGCGCGATCGTGGTCATCGCGGTGTTCTACACCTCCGGCATCGACCTGCTCATGCTGGCCGGCGCCCTGGCCGGCCTGGCGGTCTTCGGCTACCTCCAGCGCGGCAGGGGCCTGGCCGTCGTCCTGAACGCCTCGCGGCTGCCCAACTGGGTGGTGTACGTGCCGCTGGCGGTGCTGGTCTGGGTGCTGATGCACGAGAGCGGCGTGCACGCCACCATCGCCGGTGTGGCCATGGGCCTGCTGATGCGCACCAGGGCGCTGCCCGGGGAGGCGCACGACCCCAGCCACGGGGTGGAGCAGATCCTGCGGCCCTGGTCGGCCGGGCTGGCGCTGCCGATCTTCGCGTTCTTCTCGGCCGGGGTGGTCATCGACGGGTTCGGCGCGGTGCTGCGCGACCCGGCGTCGCTCGGCATCATCCTGGGCCTGGTGGTCGGCAAGACCGTCGGGATCGCGGGCGGCTCGTGGATCACCACCAAGGTGACGCGGGCCGAGCTCAACCCGAGCCTGAAGTGGATCGACATCGTCGGCATGTCCCAGCTCGCCGGGATCGGGTTCACGGTGTCGCTGCTGATCAGCGAACTGTCCTTCGCGGACTCCCCCGAGCACCTGGCGCACGCCAAGACCGGTGTGCTGGCGGCCTCGCTCATCGCCACCGCGCTGGCGGCGGTCGTGCTGGGCTCGCGGTCGCGGCACTACAGGGGTCTGATGCGCGCCATGGCCGAGCGGGAGGGCGGCGACCGGGGCTGAAAGCCCCGCCATGCCCGGGATCCGGCGGTTCTGCACCGGGGCGCAACACATTTCCGACCGTTTCGATACCACATCCGCCGGTGCCATGTGACACACCGAATTATCGGGACAGGGCGATTCCCGTGTGCTAGGTTCTAGGAAGTTGCAGTCGTGAGCCCCGATGGATCCATCTCGTCGGGAGATCACCGCGGTGACGGGAAAATCGTCACACGCGGTTTTCTTCATTTCTTCTACGAGAGGTATCCATATGGCGACCGGTACGGTCAAGTGGTTCAACGCTGAAAAGGGCTTCGGCTTCATCGAGCAGGACGGCGGCGGCCCCGACGTCTTCGCCCACTACTCCAACATCCAGGCCACCGGCTTCCGTGAGCTCGCCGAGGGCCAGGCCGTGCAGTTCGACGCCGTCGCCGGCGCCAAGGGCCCGCAGGCCGAGAACATCACCCTGCTCTAGCCTGATCCAGGGGAGCGCCAGCTCCTCCCGCGACGGGGTCCGCCCTTCGGGATGCCGGACCCCGTCGTTCTTCTTTTTCCGGCCGGGTCTTCGGACCGGCCCCCGCGCCCCGGCACATCCGCCGGACGAGCGCCCACGAGTTTCATTCATCCGGCGTACCCCGGTTTCCCCCTGCGAGGCCACACGGGCGTGGCACAGCTGCACGAAGCACGCCCCCAGGCCTCCCGCCCGGCGAACGCCGTCGGCGAAAGGCCACCCATGAGTCATCCGTATCGCACCGGTACGAGCACCCGCAGCCGCCCCTCCCGGGGGTACGGCCGGCAGCGCCCCCGCGCCGCCGCCCGCCCCCGCACCGGCGGCGGCCCCTCCGGGGAGTTCGCTCTCCCCGTCACCGTCACCCCGGCGCTCCCGCCGGTGGACTCCTTCGAGGCCCTGGACATGCCCGCGGCCCTCAAGAGGACCCTGGCCAAGCAGGGTCTGACCACGCCGTCCGAGATCCAGGCGGCGACCCTGCCCAACTCCCTGGCCGGACGCGACGTGCTCGGCCGCAGCCGGACCGGGTCCGGCAAGACCCTGGCCTTCGGCCTGGCCCTGCTCGCCGGCCTGGACGGGCGCGCCGCCGAGCCCCGGCGGCCCCTGGCGATCGTCCTGGCCCCCACCCGGGAGCTGGCCCAGCAGGTCGCCGACTCCCTTGAGCCCTACGCGCGTTCGGTGGGGGTGCGCACCGCCACCGTCGTGGGCGGCATGCCGATCTACCGCCAGTCCCGAGCCCTGCGCCAGGGCGTCCACCTGGTCGTGGCCACCCCGGGGCGGCTGCGCGACCTGATGGAGCGCGGCGACTGCGTCCTGGACCGGGTGGAGTCCTCCGTCCTGGACGAGGCCGACCAGATGACCGACATGGGCTTCATGCCGCAGGTCACCGCCATCCTCCAGGAGGTCCCGGCGGACGGGCGGCGCATGCTGTTCTCCGCCACCCTGGACCGCAACGTCGACACCCTGGTCCGCCGTTTCCTGAACGACCCGGTGGTCCACTCGGTCGACCTGTCCGAGGGCGCCGTCTCCACCATGGAGCACCACGTCGTGCACGTGTCGCCCACGGACAAGAAGGACGTGGCGACCCGGATCGCCGCCCGCGAGGGCCGGGTGATCATGTTCCTCGACACCAAGCGCGCCGTGGACCGGATGGCCGAGCACCTGCTGGCCAACGGGGTCCTGGCCGCCCCGCTGCACGGCGGGCGCAGCCAGCCGCAGCGGACCCGCACCCTCGACCAGTTCAAGCGGGGCGACGTCACGGCGCTGATCGCGACCAACGTGGCGGCCCGCGGCATCCACGTGGACGGCCTGGACCTGGTCGTCAACATCGACCCGCCCACCGACCACAAGGACTACCTGCACCGGGGCGGACGCACCGCCCGGGCCGGGGAGTCCGGCAGCGTGGTCACGCTGGTGATGCCCTCCCAGCGCCGCGACATGACCCGGCTGATGAGCCGGGCGCGGATCGAGCCGCGCACCCTGGGCGGGGGCGTCGCCGCCCCCGAGCTGGCCGAGGTGACCGGGGCGCGCGAGCCCTCGGGCGTCCCGGTCACGGTGCGGTCCGTCGCGCCCCCGGAGCAGCGGCGCGACCGGGCTCCGCGCGGGCGCCGCCGCCCGCGCCGCTGACCCGAGGTCTCACAGCGG
>NZ_JBJJBV010000169.1:0-15149 GCF_045446735.1 Nocardiopsis protaetiae | reverse complement strand
TATTTGTGCAAGGGCCTCTGTGTCCCCTAATTTCGTGCGAGCAAGGGGGAACCGGAGGAACCTTATGAACAAGCGTGACCTGATCGACGCGATCTCCGACCGACTCGGAGACAAGAAGACCGCGACCGAAGCGGTCAACGCTGTGCTTGAGACCATTCAGGCCACCGTGGCGTCGGGCGACAAGGTCGCCATCACCGGCTTCGGTGTTTTCGAGAAGGCCGAGCGTGCCGCGCGCACCGCTCGCAACCCCGCCACCGGCGCCACCATCGACGTTCCCGCGAGCTTCGTTCCGAAGTTCCGGGCCGGCGCCGACTTCAAGGCACTCGTCAACGGGGACAAGAAGTAGGACACGGTCCAGAACCGACCGTGACCGCGCTCCGCCCGGGTCCGCACGGACCCGGGCGGAGTCGTGTCCGGGGCCTGTAAGCCTCTAGGGCGTCGGCGCGGCGGTCAGCGCCCGGGTGCGCGGGCCCACGCCCAGCTCCAGCGCCGCCGCCAGGTCGGCGGGGGTGTCCACGTCCCGGCGCACCGACGCCACGTCGGGGAGCCGCAGCTCCCGCGCCCCCGCGGCCAGGTGCCGAGCGCGCGAGGCGCCCTCGAACGCGGGGGAGAACCGGTGCCCCGGCGCCGCCGCGTACAGGGTCGTCCCCACCCCGGGGGCGTCGGCCAGGAACGACCGGCCGTGCCCGGCCGCGGCGGCCAGCACCCGGCCCAGTTCCGCCGGGCGCAGCGCGGGCAGGTCCGCCGACAGCGCGCACACGCCCGCCCCCGGCGCCCGGTGCCGGGCCGCGCGCGCCCCGTGCTCCAGCGCCGGGTTGAGGCCGGTGCCCGGCTCCCCGGTCACCACCGCCGCGCCCAGCGCCGCCAGCTCGGCGCCCGCGCGCGGGTCGTCGGTGACGGCCAGGACCTCCGCGACCGCCGGACAGGCCAGCGCGGCGGCCACGGTGTCGCAGGCGAACGCCAGCGCCAACTCCTCGCGCCCCGGCCCCGGGGCCGGGGCCAGACGCGACTTGGCGAGCCCGAGGTGCTTGACTGGGACGACCAGGGACCAGCGCACTCCGGGGTCCGCAGCCCCCTCCCGCTCTCCGACGCCGGCCACGTTCTCCCCCGGGACGCTCGTACGGCCACGACAGTGACGAGGGTAGGGCTTCGCGAGAGGCGCGGCGCGGGGCCCCGGGTAAAGCCGCCGCCGCAGGCCATCCGTTGAGGGTGGTGGTGGGCGGCGGGTGGGCCCAGGGATGTGGCGGCACCGTGACCTGCCCTTGCGGAGCGGGAGTGGGGTCGAGAGCGTCCTAAACTGAACCGAATGTGCTCCGAGGTCCGGTAGGGGCCGCAGAGCGATGGAATGAGGAGTCCCGTGGCCAAGCAACGAGAATCGCGGTGGGTGAAGGCGGTCGTCTCCCGCATCGTCCGCTTCGTCCTGTGGTTCGTCACCAAGCCGGACTGGAAGGGCACCGAGAACGTTCCGGCCCAGGGCGGCGTGATCATCGCGGCCAACCACCTGTCGCTGACGGACCCGCTGACGGTGGCGCACTTCCTCTACATCGGGGCCCGCCGCTGGCCCACCTTCACGATGAAGGACGGGGTCATGAAGATCCCCGTGGTGCGGTCGGTCGCCAAGAGCACGGGCCAGATCCCGGTCAAGCGCGGCACCACCGACGCGGTCAAGGCCCTCAAGGAGGCCGAGCTGGCGCTCACCCGCGACGGCGCGTCGGTGATCTTCTACCCCGAGGGCACCTGCACCCGCGACCCGGACCTGTGGCCGATGAGCGCCAAGACCGGTGTGGCCCGGCTGGCCCTGACCACCGGCGTCCCGGTCGTCCCGGTGGCCCACTGGGGCGAGCAGCACATCCTGCCCTACGGTGCGAAGAAGCCGAGCCTGTTCCCGCGCAAGCGCCTGGAGTTCCTGGCCGGGCCCCCGGTGGACCTGGAGCGCTTCAAGGGGCGGCCGCTGACCGCGACGGTCCTCAAGGAGGCCACCGACGCGATCATGGACGACATCACCGCCCTCCAGGCGAAGATCCGCGGCGAGCAGCCGCCCGCGGTGCGCTACGACCTCAAGCGCGCCCGCCTGGAGGAGGCCGAGAAGAAGAAGCAGCAGGCCGGGTCGGCCGACGAGAGCAACGGCAACGCCACGAAGGGTGCGACGGAGTGACGGTGACGGGCAACGACAGCGTGCGGATCGCCGTCCTGGGCTCCGGGTCGTGGGGCACCGTGTTCGCGAACGTCATCGCGGACGCCGCCGCCCACACCCTGTCCCAGGACCCGGCCGCCCCCGCCGCGGAGGTCGTCCTGTGGGGACGGCGCCCCGAGGTGGTCGACGCCGTCAACCACACCTCGCAGAACCCCGACTACCTGCCCGGGATCACCCTCAACCCGCGGCTGACCGCCACCACCGACGCCGCCAAGGCGCTGGCCGAGGCCGAGGTCGTGGTCATGGCGGTGCCCACCCAGTCGCTGCGGGACAACCTGGCGCGGTGGCGCGGGCACCTGCGCGAGGACGCGGTCGTCGTCAGCCTCATGAAGGGCGTGGAGCTGGGCACCCACCTGACCGCCTCGCAGGTCATCGCCGAGGTGCTGGAGCTGCCCGCCGAGCGCCTGGCCGTGGTCTCTGGCCCCAACCTGGCCCGGGAGATCGCCGAGCGCCAGCCCGCCACCGCCGTGGTCGCCTGCCCGCACGAGGAGACGGCCGTCCGCCTCCAGTCGCTGTTCAAGGCCCCGTACTTCCGCCCCTACACCAGCACCGACCTGGTGGGCGTGGAGATCGGCGGCGCCATGAAGAACGTGATCGCCCTGGCCGTGGGCGTGGCCGAGGGCATGGGGTTCGGCGACAACACCAAGGCGTCGCTCATCACTCGCGGTCTGGCCGAGACGACCCGCCTGGCGGTGGCCCTGGGCGCCGACGAGCACACCCTGTCCGGGCTGGCCGGGATGGGCGACCTCGTCGCGACATGCTCGTCGCCGCTGTCGCGGAACCGGACCTTCGGTGAGAAACTGGGCAAGGGTAAGACCCTGGAACAGGTCATCGCCGAGACCCGGCAGACCGCCGAAGGGGTCAAGTCCTCCGAGTCCGTCCTGGAACTCGGCTGGGCCCGCGGGGTCGACCTGCCGATCACCGAGGCCGTCGTCAAGATGATGCACCACGACCTGAGCCCCGCCGAGGCACTCGTCGCCTTCATGGCGCGCAGTGCCAAACCCGAGCGCTACGGGGTCTGAGAGCGAGCAGCGATGTCGTACACACCCGCGGCCGGGGGCGAGCACACCCGGGCGGTCTCCCCGCCGCCCGCGGCCGTGCCCGCCGAACGTCCCATGCGGATGCCGGTCCACCGGGCCACCACCTACGCCTTCGACACCTCCCAGGACTACGCAGACGTCCTGTCCGGTGCGCGGCAGGGCTACTCCTACGCCCGCATCGACAGCCCCACCGTGGACGCCTTCGCGGAGGCGGTCGCGGCGCTGGAGGGCGCGGGCCTGCCCGACCGGGTGCGCGGCCAGGCGTTCGCCTCCGGGATGGGCGCGCTGAGCACCGTGTTCATGGCGCTCACCGAGGCGGGCTCGCACGTGGTGGCGTCGCGGTCCATCTACGGCAACACCTACTCGCTGCTGGACCGGCTGCTGCGCCGGTTCGGGGTGCGCACCGACTTCGTGGACATCACCGACCTGGACGCGGTGCGCGAGGCCGTGCGGCCGGGCACCGCGGTGCTGTTCACCGAGACCCTGTCCAACCCCACCATGACCGTCTCGGACCTGCCCGGGCTGGCGCGGATCGCCCGGGAGGCCGGGGCCGCCCTGGTGGTGGACTCCACGTTCGCCTCCCCGGCGGTGTGCCGGCCCCTGGAGTACGGGGCCGACGTGGTGGTGCACTCCGCCACCAAGTACATCGGCGGGCACAGCGACACCACCGGCGGCGTGGCCGTGGCCGCGCCGTCCTTCATCGACCGGATCCGCTCGGCGCGGGTCGACCTGGGGCCCTGCCTGGCCCCCGACGAGGCGTACCTGCTGCACCGGGGCCTGGAGACGCTGCCGCTGCGGGTGCGGCGCCAGTGCGAGACCGCCGCGGTGTTCGCCGCGGCCCTGGAGGGGCACCCGCTGGTGGAGCGGGTCGACCACCCGTCCCTGGACTCGCACCCGCAGGCCAAGCTCGCCGCCGAACTGTTCGACGCCGGCCGGTACGGCGCCGTCGTCACCGTCCACCCGCGTGGCGGGTGGGAGGCCGGGATGGCGTTCGCGGACCGCCTCAGGGTCGCCACCATCGCCGCGTCCCTGGGCGGCACCCACACCCTGGCCGGTCACGTCGCCTCCACGTCGCACCGGAACATGAACGACGTCGAACTGGCGGCCGCCGGCATCTCACCGGGTGCGGTACGGTTCTCCATCGGCCTGGAGGACCCCCAGGACCTCATCGGGGACGCCCTGGCGGCCCTCGGGGGCAACTGACACACGAGCAGGCCGGGAGGACCCCCGGCCGCTTCTTTTCCGGCAACGAGCACAAAGGGTCAGCACCATGTCGTCCGAGCAGCGAAGGATCCGGGTCGCCGTCGTCTTCGGCGGTCGCAGTTCCGAACACGAGATCTCCTGCGTCACCGCGGGCAGCGTCCTGTCGGTGATCGACCACGACCGCTACGAGGTCGTGCCGGTCGGCATCACCAAGACCGGCAACTGGGTGCTGACCTCCGGCGACCCCGAGCGGCTGCGCATCGAGGAGGGCACCAAGGCCCTGCCGACCGTGTCGGAGGAGGGCGGCCGGGAGCTGGCCCTGCCGTTCGACGCCGCCGGGCAGCTGATGGTGGTGGATCCCGCCGAGGGGCCCTCCCGGCTGGCCGAGGTCGACGTGGTGCTGCCGCTGCTGCACGGGCCCTTCGGTGAGGACGGCACCATCCAGGGGCTGTTCGAGATGATGGGCGTGCGCTACGCGGGCGCCGGGGTGTTCTCCAGCGCCGCCGCCATGGACAAGGTGTTCATGAAGGCGATCCTGACCGGCAACGGGATCCCCACCAGCGACTACGTCGCCATCACCGACCGGCGCTGGCGCACCGAGCGCAAGAAGGTGCTGGACGACATCGCGGAGCTGGGCGAGACCGTGTTCGTCAAGCCGGCCCGGGCGGGCAGCAGCGTGGGCATCAGCAAGGTGCGGGACTCCTCCGACACCGACGCGGTGGTCGCGGCGATCGAGGCGGCCCGCGAGCACGACCCCAAGGTGCTGGTGGAGGCCCAGGTCATCGGGCGCGAGATCGAGTGCGGGGTGCTGGAGTCCGAGGACGGCGGCACGCCCGACGTGTCGTTCCCGGCCGAGGTGCACGTGGCGGAGGGCTTCGACTTCTACGACTTCGAGGCCAAGTACCTGTCGACCAGCGGGCTGACCATCCCCGCGGAGATCCCCGAGGAGGTCACGGCGCGGCTGCGCGGGCTGGCCGCCGAGGTGTTCGAGGCGATGGGCTGCGAGGGGCTGGCCCGGGTGGACTTCTTCTACACCAAGGACGGCGAGGTCCTGGTCAACGAGCTGAACACGATGCCGGGGTTCACGCCGGCGTCGGCGTTCCCGCAGATGTGGGCGGCCACGGGGGTGGACTACGCGACGCTGGTGGACCGGATGATCACCACGGCGCTGCGCCGCTCGCCGGGCCTGCGCTGACAAGCGAAAAAGGGGGGCGGCCCGCTCGGGCCGCCCCCCTTTCGTGTGTTCAGGCCGGGGGCGCCGGCGGCTGCGGCGGCTGCACCGGGGTCGCCCGGGCCACACCCCGCGGCAGCTCGGGCACGCCCAGCAGCTGCCGGGCCAGGATGGTGCCGCCCGCCGTCGCCGCCGGGAACACCACGACCGCCACGAACGGGATCGCCAGCAGCAGGTAGGTGGGGACGGTGAACCCCAGCACCCGCAGCCGCCGGGTGCCCATCCACTTGCGGCGCTCCTTGATGGTGATCAGGCGGCGGCGGTCGAACGACCCGGCCACCAGCTCGATCCCCAGCAGCCACCCGCCCAGCAGGGCGGCCAGCACCGAGCCGACGATCGCGCCGACCACCGGGATGAACCCGATGAAGAACACCATGAGGGTCACCAGCAGCGAGGCCAGGATGATCACCAGGGACTGGCGCACCGACCGGCCCAGCCCCGCCCAGAACGACTCGTCCGTCTCCGCCGGGGGGTTGCCGAGCTCGTGCTCGACCAGGTCGGTGATCTTGTCGTAGATCGGCGCGCCCAGGGCCAGCGTGATGGTGGTGAACGACACCACCATCAGCAGGATCGTCCCGGCCAGGATGCCCAGGGCGACGGCGCCGCGCACCAGGTTCCGCCAGACCTCGCCCCAGTCCGCGGCGAAGGGGGTCGCCCACTCGGCCAGGTCGGTCAGGTTGATCACCAGGACCACGAACAGCGCCAGGAACAGCAGCGAGGTGATCAGCGCGGGCAGCGCGCCCAGCACGAACAGGCGCGGTCTGCGCAGCAGCAGGCCGAAGCCGCGCGCCAGCGCGCCGACTCCGCCGAGGACTTCACGTACGGGATTGGCCACGCTGGAACATTAGGGCAATCCCCGCCGCCCCTGCCAGTCCGCCCCCGTTTCCCCGAACCGCCCCCGGGGACGCCCCCGCCGCCGTAGGCTGCTGCGGGCGGCCTGCCGAAGGGACGGGGACCTGTGACCATTCACCACCTGGTGGCCGACCCCTCCTTCGAGGCGAGCCACGGCTCCGTCGGCGACGACGGGTTCGACTCCTTCGCCGACCGCGTCATGGAGGGCTTCGACGCCCTGCCGGACGCCGTCGACCCCGACCTCGCCGGGCCGGAACCGGTGCGGGTGCGCTTCCGGAGCCGTGCGCGGTGAAAGACGACCTCGATCTTCCGGAAGGGTACCGGGCGGAGGTCGTCGGCGGCCGGACGGTGGTGTCGCCGACGCCGACGTATCGGCATGCGCGCATCGTGCACGGGGTCGAGCGCCTCATCACCGGCATCCTGCCGGACGACCTCGTCACCTTGCAGATGGTGACGGTGGAGAACGCGGCGACCGGGGACCACTACGTGCCGGACCTATTGGTCATGCCGATCGCCGTCGCGGACGGCGAGGGGTGGGACGGGCCGGAGTGGATCCGGCCGATGGAGGCCGTCGAGTTCGCGCTGGAGGTCGTCTCGCCCAGCAGCGCGCTCCACGACTGGAAGGCCAAGGCGCAGGGCTACGCCCGCTCCCGGGTCCCGCTGTACCTCGTGGTCGACCCGCGGCTGGGCGAGATCGCCCTGTTCTCCGACCCCGATGGCCACGACTACCGCGAGGTGGCCAGGGCCGTGCGGGGCGGGCATGTGCGGCTGCCGGAGCCGTTCGGGGTGGAGCTGGCGGCGGAGGGGCTGCTCGGCTAGAGGCCGGGGTGGACGTCGCGGTACCAGCCGGGGCGGGCCAGGAGTTCGGTGTGGGTGCCGGACTGGACGACGCGGCCGTCCCGGACGACGACGATGCGGTCGACGCGGTCCAGGCCGGTGAGGTCGTGGGTGATGAGGAGCGTCGAGTAGCCCTCGGCGGCGGCGAGCAGGTCGTCGACGACCGCGTCGCGGGTGTCCGGGTCCAGGTGGGCGGTGGGTTCGTCCAGGACCAGGACGCGGGGCGCGGCCAGCAGGGCGCGGGCCAGGGCCAGGCGCTGGACCATGCCGCCGCTCAGGCCCAGGCCGTGGGTGCCCACGCGGGTGTCGAGGCCGTCGGGCATGTCGGTGACCGCGTCGGCGAGGCGGGCCCGGCGCAGGGCCGCCCACAGGTCGTCGTCGGTGGCGTCCGGGCGGGCGAGCTTGAGGTTCTCGCGCAGGGTCGAGGCGAACACGTGCGGGTCCTGGGGGACCCCGGAGATCACGGCGCGCACCTCGTCGGCCGGGTACGCGGTGATGTCGGCGCCCCCGAGCTCGACGTGTCCGGAGTCGGGGTCGCGGAAGCGCAGCAGGACGGAGGCCAGGGTGCTCTTGCCCGCGCCGCTGGGGCCCACCACCGCGACGGTCCCACCGGCGGGGACGTCCAGGTCCACGCCGTCCAGGGCCCAGGGCCCGTCCGGGGTGTAGCGCACCCGCAGCCCGCGGACGCGGACGGCCGAGTCGCCGTGCGGGTCCAGGCCGGTGCGGGCGGCCGGGGCGACCGCCGCCGGGGTGTCCAGCACCCCGAACAGCCGCGCCCCGCTCTCCCGGATCGCCCCCAGCTTGGCGGCCACGGCGGGCAGCGGGGCGACGATCTCGAACGCCGCCAGGGTCACCAGCACGAGCACCGCGAGCGACACCGCGTCCAGGCCGCCGCCTTCCACGGCCAGCACCCCGAGGAAGAGCGCGCCCCAGACGGTGAGCCCGGTGATGAGCGTCGTCGCCCCCGCACCCAGGCCCAGGATCGCGGCGTCGCGCCGCGCCATCCGGGTCAGCTCCTCGTCGGCCTCGTACACCCGGGCCACCTGGCGCCCCATCGCCCCGTAGGCGATGAGGTCCGGCGCCCCGTGCAGGGTGTCCACCAGGGAGGTCGACAGCCGCCCGCGCGCCACCGCCTGGCGCCGCCCCGGCGCCCGGCCCAGCGCGGCCGCCGCCCACGGCACCGCCAGCCCCGCCAGCAGCAGGCCCGCGGCCAGCAGCGCCCCGCCGGGCGCGTACACGGCGGTGACCACCAGGACGGTGACGCCGCCGGTCACCAGGGACACCAGCGGCGGGGTCAGCCCGCGCACCAGCAGGTCCAGGGTGGCCTCGGTGTCGTTGACCAGCCGCGACACCAGGTCGCCGGACCGGAACCGGCCGAAGGGCTCGGTGGCGGCGAGCCTGCGGTACACCCGCACCCGCACCTCGGCCAGCGTGCGGAACGCGGCGTCGTGGGTGACCAGCCGCTCCAGGTACCGGCTCACCCCCTTGCCGACCCCCAGCGCCCGGGTGGCCACCACCGAGACCCCCAGCGCCGTGATCGCCGGGTGCGAGGCCGCGGTGGCCAGCATCCACGCGGCCACCCCCAGCAGCGCCACCCCGGACCCGGTGGCGACCGCGCCCAGCAGGACGCCCAGCGCGAACCGCCCGGCCCGGGGCCGGGCCAGCGCGACCATCCGCCGCAGCGGGTCGCGTCGGCGCTCCGCCTCGGGGACGGGCGCGGCGTCGGCGCCCGCGGGTGAAGTGTCGATCGTGCTCATCGGCTCAGCGCCCCTTCACGGCCCGGCAGCGGGAGTTCCACGACCCGGGCGCCGAGGACGGCCTCGGCCCAGCCGGTGTCGTGGGCGACGATGACCGCGGTGCGCCCCCGGAGCAGGCGGTCCACGGCGGTGCGGACCGCGGCGGCGTTCTCCGGGTCCAGGTGGGCGGTGGGCTCGTCCAGCAGCACCAGCGGGGCGTCCCGGCAGAACGCCCGGGCCAGCGCGATCCGCTGGCGCTGGCCGGCCGAGAGCCGGGCGCCGCGTTCGCCGAGCCGGGTCTCGTACCCGTCGGGCAGCGCGGACACGAACCCGTCGGCCTCGGCCAGCCGCGCCGCCTCGCGCACCCGCTCCAGCGGGGTGTCGGGGTCGCCCAGCCGGATGTTGTCGGCCACCGACACGTCGAACAGGTAGGGGTGCTGGGGCACCCAGGCCACCCCCAGCCGCCAGTCGTCGGCGGGCACCGACTCCAGCGGCGCCCACGCGCTGCCGGGCTCGCGCACCTCGACCCGCCCGCCGGAGGGGGTGTTCATCCGCAGCAGCAGCGACAGCAGGGTGGTCTTGCCGGACCCGCTGGGCCCGGTGAGCAGCACCCGTTCGCCCGCGCGCACGGTCAGGTCCACCCCGGACAGGGCGGGCAGGTCCCGCCCCGGGTAGGTCAGCGACACCCCGCTCAGCCGCAGGTCGCCGCCGGTGGCGGGGGACCGCTCACCGGTGGGCGCGGGGACGTCGCCGTCCCCGCCGTCCCGGCGCCGGTCCAGTTCGGTGAACACCTGGTCGGCGGCGGCCACGCCCTCCATGCTCGCGTGGAACCGGGCGCCCACCTCGCGCAGCGGCAGGTACGCCTCCGGCGCCAGGATCAGCACCAGCAGCGCGGTCTGGTAGTCCATGTGCCCGCCCAGCAGCCGCAGCCCCACCTCGACGGCGACCAGCGCCACCGCCAGGGTGGCCAGCAGCTCCAGGGCGAACGCGGACAGGAACGCGATCCGCAGCGTCCCCATGGTCGCCCTGCGGTGCTCCTCGCCGACCTTGCGGATGAGCGCCGCCTGCGCCTTGGCCCGCCGGAACACCGCCAGGGTCGGCAGCCCCTCCACCACGTCCAGGAAGTGCCCGCCGAGCCTGCTCAGCAGCCGCCACTGCCGTTCGGTGCGGCTCTGGGTGTGCATGCCGATGAGCGCCATGAAGACCGGGATGAGCGGCACCGTCACCAGGATGACGATCCCGGAGATCCAGTCGGCCCAGAACACCACGGCCAGCACGGCGACCGGCACGATGGCCGCCAGCACCAGCTGGGGCAGGTAGCGCGCGAAGTAGTCGTCGAGCGCGTCCAGGCCCCGGGTGGCCAGGGTGACCAGCTCCCCGGCCTTGGGGGACTCGCCGTCCGCGCCGCGCCGGGCCGTCCACACCGTTCCGTCGCCGGTGACGCTGTCGATCAGCCGCCGCCGCAGGATCGACTTGGTGCGGGCGGCGCTGTGCAGCGCGGACGCCTCGGCGACGTACGACAGCAGGGCCCGGGTGAGGGCGATCCCGGCGACGGCGGCGATCGCCCACCCCAGGGCGTCGAACCCGTCCCCGGCGAACACCCCGGAGATGACACGGGCGAGCAGCCAGGCCTGGGCCAGGATCAGCCCGGTGATCGCCACCCCGCTGAGCACGGAGACGGCCAGGTGGGCGCGGACCGCGTCGGCGGTCCGCACCAGGCGCGGATCGAGCGGTTTCAATGGGACCCCTTGAGTGGAGGGCGACGGGCGTGCGTGCGGGCGCAGGCTTTCAGTCTTGCCGATGGGCGCCGGATACGGCCACGGCCCCCGCCCCGGGCGATGGGGGAGGGGGCCGCGTCCTTCCTCGGAACCGGTCTCAGGAGTCGGCGCCCTGGGTGACGGTCTCACCGGTGACGGTGGCGCCGGTGACCCGCTTGCGGAACACCCAGTAGCTCCACCCCTGGTAGAGCAGCACCAGCGGCAGGAACACCACCGCCACCCACGTCATGATGGTGAGCGTGTAGTCCGCCGAGGACGCGTTCTCGACGGTGAGGCTGAACGCCGGGTCGATGGTGGAGGGCAGCACGTTCGGGAACAGCGATCCGAACAGGGTGACCACGGCGGCGATGATGGTCACCACCATCAGCCCGAAGGCCGGCCCCTCCCGCCGCGCCCAGGCCGCCGCGACCCCGCCGACCAGTGTCAGGGCGGCCAGCGCCACCAGCGGCCAGGTCCACACCTGCCCGTGGGCGAGCTGGGTCCACAGCAGGAACCCGGCCCCGGCGGGCACGGCCACGCAGGCGACGCGCAGGGCGGCGGCGCGGGCCCGCGCCCGCACCGGCCCGTCCGTCTTCAGGCTCAGGAACACCGCCCCGTGCAGGGTGTACAGCGACAGGGTGGTCAGCCCGCCCAGCAGCGCGTACGGGTTGAGCAGGTCGAGCAGCGACGCGGTGACGATGTGGTCGGCGTCCATGGCCACGCCCCGGACGATGTTGGCGAAGGCGACGCCCCACAGCAGGGCGGGCGCGGCGCTGCCGAAGAAGATGGCCCGGTCCCACCACAGCCGCCAGGTGGAGCTGTCGCGCTTGCCGCGGTACTCGAACGCCACACCGCGCAGGATGAGCGCGATGAGGATGAGGAACAGCGGCAGGTAGAACCCGCTGAACAGGGACGCGTACCAGGCGGGGAACGCGGCGAACATGGCCCCGCCCGCGGTGAGCAGCCACACCTCGTTGGCGTCCCACACCGGGCCGATGGCGTTGATGGCGACCCGCCGGTCGACGGAGTCCCGCTTGCCCATGAACGGCAGCAGGGTGCCGACCCCGAAGTCGAATCCCTCCAGGACGAAGTACCCGATCCACAGGACCGAGATGGCGATGAACCAGATGACGGCCAGATCCATGGTCCGGTGCTCCTAGTAGCTGAAGTGGGGGATCTTCGACTCGTCGCCGTCCTTTTCGAGGTCGGGGACGAGGTGGGACGGGCCCGCCTTGATGTACTTGACCAGCAGGCCGACCTCCACCACGGCGAGCAGGCCGTAGATGAGGGTGAACCCGGTCAGGCTCAGGGCGACGGTGGCCAGGCTCACGCCGGGCGAGACGCTGGCGGCGGTGAGCAGGTAGCCGTGGACGGTCCAGGGCTGGCGGCCCATCTCGGTGAGCACCCAGCCGAAGATGTTGGCGGCCAGGGCCGCGGGCAGCGCGAACACGGCGAGCGGGTAGAACCAGCGGGTGAGCCGGCCGTTGACGGACGGCATCCGGTCCCTGCCCCGGGTGAGCCACAGCCCGAGAGCGGCGATGGCGACCCCGGCCATGCCCAGGCCCATCATGAGGCGGAACGACCAGTACGTGACGAACACGTTGGGGATGTAGTTCCCCTCGCCGTACTCGGCCTCGTAGGCCTCCTGGAGGTTGTTCATCCCGTGGACCTCGCCGTCGAACTCGCCGGTGGCGAGGAAGCTGAGGATGTTGGGGACGGTGATGTCGATGGGGTTGTACCGGGCCTCGGTGTCGCCGACGGCGAACGCGGAGAACGCGGCGCCCTCCTCGGTGTCCCACAGGGCCTCGGCGGCGGCGAGCTTCATCGGCTCGTACTGGGCGGCGAGCTTGGCCTGGTGGTCGCCGGAGATGCCCACGACCACCCCGGCGATGAGCGTGAAGACCAGGCCGACCTTGAGCGTGCCGCGGAACAGGGCGAAGTCGTTCTTGGGTGGTGTCACCCCGCGGATCCCGGTGTCCCCGTGCTTCTGGTTGCGCCAGAGCTTGTAGGCGCTGACGCACACCACGAACAGCCCGGCGGTGATGAACGCGGCCGAGACGGTGTGCAGGTAGGTGGACCAGGCCTGGTCGTTACTGAGCACGGCCCAGATGTCGTTGAGCTCGGCGCGCCCGGTCTCGGGGTTGACCTCGAACCCGACGGGGCGGCGCATCCAGGCGTTGGCGGCGAGGATGAAGTACGCCGACAGGTTGGTGCCGATCGCCACCATCCAGATGCAGGCCAGGTGGGCGGCGCGGGGCAGCCGGTGCCAGCCGAAGATCCACAGTCCGATGAACGTGGACTCCAGGAAGAAGGCGAGCAGCGCCTCCATGGCCAGCGGCGCGCCGAACACGTCGCCGACGAAGCGGGAGTACTCGCTCCAGTTCATGCCGAACTGGAACTCCTGGACGATGCCGGTGACCACGCCCATGGCGAAGTTGATGAGGAAGAGCTTCCCGAAGAACTGGGTCGCCTGGAGGTACTCGTGCCTGCCGGTGCGGTACCAGAAGGTCTGTAGGACGGCCACGATGAACGACAGGCCGATGGTCAACGGCACGAACAGGAAATGGTAGATCGTGGTGACACCGAACTGCCACCGCGCGAGTTCAAGGGCTTCCATAACCCGCCTCTCAGATACCGACCGCCGGTAGTACTACGAATCGTAGTACATGAGGATGCGGGGGATCCCGCAGGCCCCTTCTACCAGTGTGTCGGCGGGGAGTGCGGGAGGCGGCCGACCGACGCGGTCGACTGACGCGGTCAGGCGACAGGGTCGGTCGACAAGGCCGGCCGGTGTGGTCGGTCGGTGCCGTCAGCCGCCGGTGCGGTCCGCCAGCAGGCGCTCCATGAGGTCCACCTCGGCCCCCTGGGCGTTGATCATGCCCTGGGCGAAGCCCACGACCATCTCCTCCCGCCCCAGGTCCACCTCGGCCCGGGCCATCTCGATGCCGCCCAGGTGGTGGTCGATCATCAGCTCCAGGAAGACGATCTCGGCGTCCACACCCTCGGCCGCCCGCAGCTCGTCGAGCTGCTCCGCGGTGGCCAGCCCCGGCATGGTCTCGGGCACCCCGCCCTGGCCGCCGCCGTGGTCGTGCCCCTCCATCCAGGCCATCGGCGCACCCGGGGCGCGCACCGGCAGGTCCCAGGCCAGCAGCCAGCCCTTCATCCGCCCCACCTGCTCCTGCTGGGTGCGGGCCATGTCGGTGGCGACGGTGCGCAGCTCGGGGTCCTCGGACTTCTCCAGGATGATCATCGACATGTCCACGGCCTGTGCGTGGTGGACGCTCATGTCCCGCAGGAACCCCGCGTCGGCTCCGGTGTCCAGCGGGTGGGAGGGGCGCCCCAGCAGGTAGCCGCCGAGCAGGGCGACCGCGACCAGGATCACTGCGGCCCAGGTCGGCACCGATGTGAGCGAGACCGGGCGGATCTCGGATTCCTCCGGAAACTCCCCCGGGACGGTCTCCTCGTCGCCCGACTCGGGACGGTCCGCGGTGTCGTCGAGATCACCGATCGGGTCGCGCTCGGTACCGCTTTCGTTTCCCATCGGAACCATCCTGGTCAAATCGCACGACTGTGATGCCAAAGTAGAGGATAGGTAAGTCCCAGGCCCCACCACCCACCTCAGGAGACCCAGTGGCCAAGAAGAAGACGGCGGAGGAGCGCCGCCAGCGCGCTGCCGCCCTCAAGGCGGAGCGCCTGCGCAAGGAGAGACGGCGCAAGATCCTCGCCATCACCGGTGGCACCCTGGCGGTCGCCCTGATCGCGGGCCTGATCGGCTTCCTTTTCTACATGGACTATCGCAGCCGCCAGATCCCCGGCATGGCCGAGTACGAGATCGGCTCCTACCTCCACGTGGACACCGGGGAGAAGGTCGACTACGAGCAGAGCCCGCCGGTCGGCGGCGACCACTGGAGCGCCTGGCAGAACTGCGGTGTCTACCCGGCCCCGGTGACCTCCGAGTTCGCGGTGCACTCCCTGGAGCACGGCGCGGTGTGGGTCGCCTACGACCCCGAGCTGCCCGCCGACCAGGTCGCGCAGCTCGACGCCCTGTACACCCCCGGTTCCTACCTGGTGGTCTCCCCGTACGAGGGTGAGATGGACGGCCCGATCGTCGCCTCCTCCTGGGGCCGCCAGGTCGCGGCCGACAGCCCGGACGACGAGAGCCTCCAGCGCTTCATCCGCGCCTACGAGCAGAGCCGCGACGTGCCCGAGCCGGGCGCGCTGTGCTCCCAGGGCGTGGACCTGGACGCCGCCGAGGTCGAGGCCCAGCTCGCCGCCGGCGGCGGCGAGGACATCGCCGAG